>MVCZ01000112.1 GCA_002049825.1 Candidatus Zhuqueibacterota bacterium 4484_188 | reverse complement strand
CCACGGTCTTCGTATCGGGTGTCGGTTAACTGACCGTAATTCATGGTCAAATTTTGTAATTGCCCCTTATCCATTACCCCGACGGCTTCGTCTGCCACACCCAATGGTTTAGTGAATTTCTGCGGTTTTTTTTGTAATTGAATATCGTCAACCTCGTCACCGCCATTCTGCAGCGCAAACAGGGGAAGACCGATTAAAATGAAAAGCAAGATTGCTCGATGAAAACGTTTCATGAATATTCTCTCCTTGCCGGATTAAAATCGAATAATGATTCCGGTGCGAATTGTTCGGCGAACATCGACATTTTCCGGGTTTGCCTGCCGGTCCTTGGGGTAGTTCGAAGTCGGCCCCTGGTCCCAAGCTTTCCCGGTGCGGGACCACACCCGCAACACGTTGATATGGTCGAACAGATTCTCAATCCGTACGTAAAATCTCAAACTGGTTTTCCACCAATGAATTTCCTTATTCAACCGTACATCCAACTGGTTGACCGCAGGTTTTCGCCCGGAATTTTTTTCTGGCACAATGGTCGCATCCGGGTCGCGGGAAGAAGGAGTGTAGGGCAGACCGCTGGCGGCGGTAAACAGAAAATTGGCGGTTACATTTCCCAGCGGACGGACACCCAGGAAAGAAGGTCCGAAATCGCCCGGAAAACGAATGTCCACATTGAGACTTAAATTATGCCGGCGGTCGAAATCCAGGTAAAAATTGCGGTTCGGCTTCAGGTGCGCGTCATCTTCCCGGTACTGCGAATAGCCTTCGATGGGATCGGATTCGTTGCCTTTGGCAATCATAAACGTGTAATTTAAAGAACCGGCAAAATAGTTGCTGTAGCGTTTGGTCAGCGTAAAATCCAGCCCCTGAACCTTGCCGTAATCGGCGTTGACGAAAATGGTGTAATCGCGACCGGAAAAATAGTAGAAGCTGGAAATAAGATTGCTGATGTCTTTGTAGTAGGCAGTAATGTCCAGGGCATAATCGTTCCCGATCTGTTGTTTGAACCCGGCTTCGAAAGCAACTGTTTTTTCCGGCTCCAAACCGGGATTGCCGATCAACGGGTCATTTACCAGAATATCGTCCAGTCCATTATTCCGGTATAAATCGTAGTAGCGCGGCACCTGGAAAAAATGTCCGTAAGCAAAATGGAAAATGGTAGTAGCGGTAATGGGATGGGCGAAACCGATTCGTGGACTCAACTTATATTTCGGTTTCACATCTTCCTGCGGCACGGTGGTAATGATGGCCTGCCCGTTGGGGTCGGTAATCGTTTGCAGAATATGCCCGGGGTCGGCGTAATACTGGTCTTTGGGATCGTAATAATCGAACCGCAGTCCCAGGTTTACGATGAGGTAACTCAATTCAATCTTGTCCTGGGCGTAGAGTGCAAACTCGTAGGGCTTCCGGGTGAAGAATTCCAGCCGCGGGCGCGGGGGCATCCCTAACCGGTGGCGGAAAATTTCGTGCTGCCGGTATTCAATACCGGTTTTGACCTGGTGATACCGGTTCACCTGGCTGACCAGGTCGCCGTCGAAATCAAGGGTAGTCGAATGGGTTTTCGACCAGTAGCGGACATCGCCGGTGCGGAAATTTCCTTCTATTCCCTGGTAATAGCCTCGTTTGAGATACTCCGACGAGATGAGTTCCCCGGTTGTGGGGTCGGTTCTTACCAGTTTATCGTCCAGGGTGAATTTAGCTTTGTTGTAGACGTTCGACAGGCTCAGTGTGTAATAGGTGGAATTGCTGAGCGTGTGGATCATTTTTAAGGTGTAGCGCGTCTTGAAATCCCTGGACAACGGGTAACTGCCGATGTTCTGCTCTTCAAAATGTATTTGTATTGATGATTGTAACCCTGGTACCACCTGTTCGACCAATCAACATTAAACTGCAATTTAATAGCGTTCCAGGGTAAAACCGTAGGGCAGGTAGCTGTCCTCGTTGCGGAAAGTGCCCGAAACGAAGAAGTGCATTTTAGAGAAAAAGGGAACCGGACCGCTGAGACTGGAATTGAATTTGCCCAAAACATTCAGCCCGGTGAGATCGGAAAACTTGCTGTCCAGAACCCGGAATTCCCGGTAGGCCGACTCGCCGGTTTCGGTTCGCACCGCGTCTTTATATTTTTCCTTTTCCGCCTCGGGCAGCTTTTTTACCTCATCGGTGTACAGCAGCCAGTCTTTCCGGTGATAGGGCGATTCGTTCAGCATGGGCGTTTCATACTGGAATTTTATCTTGTAGGTGGGCGAGCCTTCCTTGGTCACAATATTCACTATCCCGGACATGGCATTGCCGTATTCGGCGTTAAATGTTCCCGAAATTACTTCCATTTCCTGAATCGCTTCCACATCCACATTGCCGCCCAGGCTGTTGTCGAAAGGGTCGCGCACATAAGTTCCGTCAATCAGGTAGGCAACTTCTCCCAGGCGCCCGCCGCGGATATGAATCTGACCGTCTTCGTCTTTCACCACTCCCGCCTGCATCGCCAGGGCTTCGCGCACGGTGGAAACCGGAAGGATGTCGGCAATCTGGCTGCCGTCAATTACTGCCCGTTTGGAGGTGGCATCTTTCTGAATCAACGGGCGTTCCGCCACCACGGTGATGGTTTCTTCAAATTCAATCGAAGCCGGTTCCATCTCGATAGAAATTTCGGTGGTATGGTCTACTGTCACCTGCACATTTTTTATCTCCACCGGGCGGTAGCCTAAATAGGTTGCTTTCAGGGTGTAGGTTCCGGGGGGCACGTTGTTGATGAAATAGAAACCATCCACATCGCTGGCGCCGCCTAAGGGCAACCCCAGAATTTGAATATTAACCCCTATCAGGGCTTCTTTATTTTCTTTATCCTTCACTACACCGGTAATTTTGCCGCTGGTTCCGGCAAACAGACCGGTGAAGGGAAGCAGACAAAGGAGTAAGATGAATACTTTTTTTGTCACCTTGACCTCCGGGTTTAAAAGAGAAACAAAATACTATCGAGGAGCAGGAATAGATTTTCGAAGGAGCCGTTTCTGAAAAATGCAGTAGTAATTCCATAGCTCCTCGATATTATGCTGAGTAAATGAACAACCGGAAATTCAAACCTGCGGCACCGCACACCGGATGCAGATATGCCGCAGGTATCGACTTCAAAAACCGGGTTACCGGGTCATCTCATCAAAATCATCTTCTGGGTCAGGTTTAATCCGTTTCCATTCAGGCGGTAGAAATAAATGCCGCTGGGGATCGAATTTCCCCGGTCGTTCCTGCCATTCCACTGGATACCGTAGCTACCGCTGAGGTGATATTCCGAAACCAGTGTCCGAATTTTTTCACCCAGCAGGTTGTAAACGGTCAGTTCGTAAAATCCTTCTTTAGCAATAGCATATTTGATAATGGTCGAAGGATTAAACGGGTTGGGATAATTCTGCTGTAGTTGGAATTTCTTTACTACTACCGGCACCGGGTCTTCCACGCCAACCGCAAAATCGATATGACCGTAAACAATTGCGGTGGTATCCGGGTCATCTTTGAATTGTGTGTGGGCTTCGCGCCAGAGTACATCCACACCACTGGGGCGAATGCGAGGCGCCAGGGTGACGTAACCGGCATCGTAATTTTCGCGGCTCAGACGGACCTGGTCGGTCCAGGTGGCGCCGCCGTCTTTGGAAGCCACAAAAGCCACTTCTTCCAGACCATAGGTGGTGTCGGCGGCATTGTCCCGGCGGAAAACCAGGAACAGGTTATCGTTGTCGTCAATGCCGAGGAAAGGTTTGTAGCCGACATATCCCGCTTCGATTACCGTATCGGCAACCGCCGGCCAGTTGGTTTCGTTCCAGCCTTTTTTCTTCATCACTAAACTTCTTTGGGGATACCTTGGGCTGTAAATAGCGTAAATCATATCATTGCTGTTAACCGCCACGGTGGGATACCTGGTTTCGTTGGTGGTCAGTTCGGAAACCACCTGCTCGCCGGTCCACTGCGTACCGTCAAACTGGTTCAGGAAAACTTCTTCGGTTGAGTGACCATCCGGTCTCTCGTGCCAGGCGCACACCATTTTCCCACTGTTACCGCGGGCAAGAAACGGTCGACCACAGGTGGTGCTGGAACCGCCGATAAGTCCGTCGGAAGAAGACAGGGTGTCGGGAGGAATGCTCCAGGTTTGTCCGCCGTCGTCGCTGTAAATGGAAAGGACAAATTCGCTGCCGTCCGGCTCGGCATCGGTATTCCAGGCAACAAATATCCTGCCCTGGTCGCTCACCGCGATGGAAACTTCTTCGTTTTCCACAGAGCTGCCGGTTAAATCCATCGGGGCAGTCCAGGTGCTCCCGTCGTATTTGGTAAAATAGATAGCGTAATCTTCGGCAGAAGTGTTCCGTTGCTGCCAGGCGACGTAGGCGTTTCCGTTTTCATCGGAAGCAATTCCGGCTTTATCGGCGCGGTCGCCGGCGCTGGAGAGCGGTGCCGGCGGCGACCACAATTGAAACACCGGATCGTAGGTTGAATAGACAATTTGCCCGCCGGTTGATCCTGATGACCATACCACAATAAGTTCATCAGTGGACGTGCGGGTGATGTGGCTGGTGTGGTTGTAGTAGAGCGGGGCATTGTAAAACACCGGATCGGCAACAATGGACGGGCTTGGCTGCCCCCAGCTCAGTCCGGATGCCAGCAAAAGACTTAATAAAACAAACACAGTAAGCTTGGACATGACGGCCTCCTTTAATTAGTGGTTTGAAATTTGGGATTTAAGTAAAAAATCAATTGATTGCAATATTTCCGGGAGGGACAAATCCTTCGAGATGACCTGTCCGGGAGATAAATCTGATGCTTCGCCTTCTGTAACGGACTGTGAAGTCATGATAAGCACCGGAAGCAAAATTCCCCGGTCCTTTAAAATATGGATAAATTCGCGGCCGGAAACAAAGGGTAAGTTGAGATCAAGAATAATCAAATCGAATTTCGACAGGTTATCAAGCTCGAGTGCCGCCAGGGCGCTTTCCACCTCACTTACACGGTGCCCCTTTCGCCGCAGCGCAAATCCCAATCCCTTACGAATGGTTTTTTCATCGTCAACTAACAGAATGTGCATCTTTTCCCCTGATGCTTCCCTTGGATGTACTCAAAGATAGTGCCAGATGTCTGGACTTTGCCGGATGCCTTGAAATACAAGGAATTGTGGAAAATGAATGCCCGTGAAGGAAGACCCAACTGTGAAATTGCTTTCACAGGGGCACGGTAACGGAGCGGTTTATTCCGGGGAAATCCGTGATGGAACAGCGTGGAATTCAAAGGTTTTCGATGTTTCGTAGAATGAAGGGCAAATCCGTTTTTTGTCGTTTTTGAGGTGTGAAATATTTGTTACAGCGGAAAAACAAGCTTTAACTGTAGATTCGGTAGATTCACCGGCAGAACTGTGAAGCTGAGTTCACAATGAGAAAGAATCGTTTCTTGACATGTTACAGACCCTGTCCCCCTCCCTGATGCATCAGGGAGGGGGAATTGAAGGGGGTGGGTTAGAACTCCGTCAAATTTTAACATATCTGAAAATCCTATTTTGGACAGGAGTGACCAAAGGTATAAGTTCAAAAGACTTAGAATTCGAAGAAGTGTACACCAATTATTCGGAACACTTCTACCGCGATTTACTGCTTTTTCAAACCGTAGCGTTTTATTTTTTTACTCAAGCCTTCCCGCGATTCTCCGACGATTTCGGCGAGTTTGCTAATATTGCCGGCGTAGGTTTTCAGGTGGCGGGACAGGTAAAATCGCTCAAAATTATCCAGTAAGCGGCGCTTGGCTTCCTTAAAAGGCAAAGGCAACAACTCATCGAAAACGCTTTCGCTGCCGGAAAACTCGTCCTGTTTTTGAATCGGTGAAAATTGCAGGT
>MVCZ01000111.1 GCA_002049825.1 Candidatus Zhuqueibacterota bacterium 4484_188 | reverse complement strand
TGAAGTTCCCAGGGGGCAGACCCAACCGCAGAAAAAGCGTCCCAGGAATGGAGTCAGAAACAAAATAAGGATTGCCGGCCAGAAAAACAGTGGCAGATGCAGCGTATCGATGAAATAGAACACCGGGGCAAGGGGAGAGAAACGCAGCATCAGGTCACTGGGGATGTTTACTTCGTAGGGGTAGCGTGCGCGGAGGAATAAAAAGAGAAAAAACAATCCGAAAAGAATCTGTACCAGCCGTCGACTGCGTGCCATTCTCAGCTCAGGTTAATTGATTTCAAGCGCAATTTTGCAGGATCGAATTTGTTCAGACCGCGCCGAAAAGCCTCTTTTATGTAGGGAACATCATCTATATTTAAACCAAACAAGTCCAGCGCTAATCGGTCGGCAGTCGGCGTGCAGGAACTCATAATCAGCGTTTTAGTCAGTTTTACATCGTTCAGATTCCCGCCACTGGGTCCGTTGCGCAGCAAAATACGGTAGGCGTCGATGATGGTGAGTGAAGGTAAAATATGTGCGTCGATATCGATCAGTTTCTGCGAAAAGTGATTGTGTATTTCACCTCGGTTAGCTCCCATTACACCCATCAGGTTTTTGAGGCCCAGAGTAACCCGGGCTAAAGAATGGTGTTTTGCTACCGGGATATTAATCACTTTATCGGCTTCGAGATATTCCTGGTAAACGGGCCACTCTTTCAGGATTTCACCATCGGGCAGGGCAATGGTCTTAAATTTATTAGAACGAATTTGTTGGACATCGGCGCCTAATTTTTTTGCCATCTGTTCAATGTGGCTGTTCCGGTAGCAGCGCAGGGGATTGTTGCAGGTTCGGTCGAATATTTTCACCTTTTTCGCACCTGCCTCAAAACAGGCTTTAACTACGGCAGATACCACTTCGGGGTTGGTATTAGCGGCGAATTGGGGAGCGCGGTCCCACCCAATATTTGGTTTAACCACTACCACATCGCCCCGGGAGATAAATGTATTCATTCCGCCGAATGCTTTCAGCGCCTCCTCTACCAGTTGTTCCGGTTCTCCACCGGTAACTGTTACTGCCTGGGGAATGGGAGGCGGTGCAGCAAACAGGAGAAACTGAGTAGACAGCAGGATCGACCCGCTGCCGGCAACCAATGATTTGGCGATAAATTCACGTCGGCGCATTTCATCCCCTCTTTTGTTCATTTTAATATATAAATTTTTTCATTCAGGAACAAATCTTATTTCGGAAATAGATGATATTCCAAATCCCGAACTTTCTGATTTCTCTTTATTGTCGGAAAAACTGCTCGACAGGGGTTATACCGATTCCGATATTCGGAATGCCATTGAATACATTATGGATTCCCTATTCTATGAGGATCGGGGCAACCTCGGTGTTGATGAACCGGGAAGCAGGGCTATACCGCTGCGGGTATTAAGCAGATATGAAAAAGAATTTTTTTCCGCAGATGCTTACGGGTTCCTGATTCAGCTTCAAATCCTGGGAATTGTTTCAATATTCCAACTGGAATTGATTATCGACCGCTGCCTGATGCTCGGGCTCGACCCGGTGAGTTTGGATGACGTAAAAACCATCTCTTCACAGATTCGATGACGTAAAAACCATCTCTTCACAGATTCTGTTGGGGCAGGAAATAAAACAAAACGTAGTTATGAAAAGGTTAGAGAAAATGCAAAAAATAATAGACGATCTTATTCCAAAAACCGATAACCAAAAGCAAATAGCCACTGGTTAAGAGCTGGGTAATTACAAAAACAATATATAATCTGTGAACCAGTATCTGAATTGAATTGGAAAGGAAGTAAAGAACATTGACTGATAAGAACTCAAAAAAACTGGTAATTGTAGAATCGCCCGCTAAAGCGAAAACGATTAATAAAATTTTAGGGAATCAGTACAAAGTAACCGCCTCTATTGGGCATATTATTGATTTGCCGAAAACAAAGTTTGGTGTTGATATAGAAGATGGATTTCGTCCGCAGTATGTAACCATTACAGGCAAAAGCAAAATAATCAAAGAGTTGAAAGATAAGGCGGCAAGCGCAGACGAGGTTTTGTTAGCCACCGACCCGGACCGCGAGGGAGAAGCTATTGCTTATCATATTGCAAATGCCCTGAAACCGATAAACAATAAAATATCCCGGATCGAATTTCAGGAGATTACTAAAAACGCAGTACTCAATGCCATTCAACATCCCCGCGAAATTGATTTGGAACGAGTGAACGCACAACAGGCCCGGCGAGTAATGGACCGGATTGTTGGCTACCAGGTCAGCCCGCTTTTATGGCAAACCATTTACAAAGGTTTAAGTGCCGGGAGGGTGCAATCGGTTGCCCTGCGCCTGATATGCGAGCGCGAGGAAGAGATCGATAAATTCGTTTCCATTGAGTACTGGACCATTGACGCCTTGGTAGAAACCGAAGCAAAAGAATCTTTTAAAACCCGCTTGGTTTCTATTAATGGAAACGTACTCGATCCGCAGAAATTTCACATTGCTAACAAGCAAGAAGCGGAAGAACACCGGCAGGCGCTGGAGAAAGAAACTTACCGGATTCGTAAAATTGAGAAGAAAACCGTTCAGAAAAAACCACCGGCTCCCTTTATCACCAGCACTTTACAGCAGGAAGCCTCGCGGCGCCTGCGTATAAACACTGCCCGGGTGATGCGGATTGCTCAGCAGCTTTATGAAGGTATTGACCTGGGAGAAAAAGGTGTGGTAGGGTTGATTACTTACATGCGTACCGATTCCACCCGAATCAGCCAGGAGGCGATAGCAAACGTCCGACCCTACATTGCCCAGGCGTACGGCACCGATTATTTACCGGAAAAACCCAATGTTTTCAGTCGGAAAAAAACCGCACAGGATGCCCACGAAGCCATCCGACCGACTTACCTGAATGAGAATTATGAGCCGAAAAAATTGAAAAAATATTTAACTGTCGAGCAATTTAAAATCTACCAGCTTATCTGGCGCCGGTTTATTGCCTGCCAGATGAGACCAGCGGGATGAAGAAGCTGAGGAAAAAGTCACGGACAGCAGTACCGGCATGATTCCGGAGAATTTAACAGAAGGTCAATTACTCTCTTTGCTTGAATTGTTGGTCGAACAGCGCTTTACCCAACCGCCGCCGCGCTATACCGAAAGCACGCTGGTGAAAATACTGAACGTGAAATTTTCGGCGAAAATGGAATCAAATTTGGATAAGATTGAACAACATAAAGCCGGGTACGAAGAAACACTGACGAAATTTTACCAGCCATTTAAAACGGCATTGGAGAAAGCCAAGGAACAGAAGAAAGAAATAAAGAATGAGTTGGTGGAGAAAACCGACATAATATGCGATAAGTGCGGACGTCCGATGGTGCTGCGTTGGGGGAAGAATGGTCGTTTTTACGCCTGTTCCGGTTTTCCGGAATGTAAGAACACCAAGCCGATTGAGGAACCGCAGGTGAAACAAAGCGATGAAATATGTGACGTATGTGGTGCACCGATGGTCATAAAACGGGGACGGTTCGGGGAATTCCTGGCGTGTTCCAATTATCCGAAATGTAAAAATACCCGACCGATTAGTAGTGCAGCGCCAATCAAAAAAGGGGAAAATATTTTACTCCTGCAGCAACTACCCCAAATGTAAGTTTGCTTTGTGGGACAAACCGGTCGCCGAAGCTTGCCCGGAGTGCGGCTACCCGTTGATGGTAGAAAAAGTAAATCGCAGCAAAGGCTACATGCTGGTTTGTCCGAAATGCAAATTTAAAAAAGTCGAAGACGAACTCAAATAATGTGGACCCAACTGGATAATTTTTTACATTACCTGCGAACCGAACGTGTTTATTCGCAAAATACGCTGGTTTCCTATCGAACCGATCTTTCACAATTTCTGGAGTATCTGGAAAACCGGGAAGGTTCCAGTCAAGTTCGTTTGGAGATGGTCGATACTGGAAATATAAAAGATTTTGTAGAGAACTTATTCATACATGGACTTAACAAACGAAGTATTGCCAGAAAATTATCCGCTATTAAATCGTATTTTCGATACCTGAAACGAATGGGAATAATCAGCGCCAATCCTGCTCTGGGAATTTCCGCTCCCAAGCTCGACAAAAATTTACCGGTTGTTCTGGACGAAGAACAAGCGAGGAAACTGATGGAGCTTCCGCCTGATAATACGTTCGAAGGAAAACGAGACCGGGCGATCTTAGAGCTGTTCTACGGATGCGGTATTCGCCTGTCCGAATTAATTCATCTGAGAATGAAACAAATTCGCCTGGAAAGTGATTATATAATAATAGAGGGGAAAAGAAAGAAGGAGCGAATAGTCCCCATTGGTAAATATGCCCGAAGCGCTTTGGAGCGGTATCTTAAAATTCGAAATGAGAAAATACGGTTATTTATGAATCCGGAGATTGTTTTTGTGAATAAAAATGGGAAATCGCTATATCCTTTATCTGTTCAAAAAATGGTAAAAAAATATCTTGGGGAAATTTCCGAGCAGGAACACCTGAGTCCTCATGTTTTACGTCATACTTTTGCCACACATCTTTTAGACCGTGGTGCCGACCTGCTGTCAGTAAAAGAATTGCTGGGTCATAGTAGTCTTTCCACCACGCAAATATACACCCATGTGAGTATGGAGCGGCTGAAAAATGTTTATCAACACGCACATCCGCGGTCAGGTAAAGATGTTTAATTTAATCATACATAATCTAAAGGAGGGTTTCATGAATTTAACTATCACTGCCCGACATTTTAAGATGAAGGACGATCTGCGTAACTATGTGAGCGAGAAAGCGGTGAAGCTGGACCGGTATTATGACGGCATCGTTGACCTGGAAGTGATTTTGGGTTGGGAAAAACTCACTCGTTACGCAGAACTTCGGATTGGTGTTAACAGTAAGCAGATTATCATCAAAGAGATTTCCGATGATATTCGCAAAGCCTTTAATCTGGCTTTATCCAGGGCAGAACGGCAGTTAAAACGATACAAACAGCGAGTGCGAACTCCTTTGAAAGAGAAGGCAGTAACTGCCTGAGTACTTTGTAAATATTTAGAGACTAATGACTCCCGCCATTGTGCGGGAGTTTTTTTTATAGTTCAATTAAAAACAGACACACCAGTACTATTTGATTTTGGACAATGCGTCCCATCCGGGAATAAGATTCTTTCGCAGGATTGATAATAGGAGGGGATTTCCGTTCAAGCGAACCATGATTTCAACGAACCATCACAATCTTTTATCAACATCTCCTTTTAATCCCCCTTTGAAGGGGGAAACAGGGGGATGTAAACCAACCGGTTTTGCCGGGAAATCGCATCCGAACAACCCGGAACTCTGCGAGTGCCGGCATTTGCTTTTCCTGAATTCAATTTAACGGAATGATTTGTGTTTATTACAAAATATATTTTGTAAATTTGCCGAAAGCTCGTACATTTTACCAGCTCAAGGAGGGTGAAAAGTATGAATAAAAAAGCGTTAACTGTCGGGCAATTCTATTCGGATAATTGTCATAAATTAAAATTACAATTATTAAACTCGAATGCCGGTTTCGAGCGGATTATTTCAACGCCGGAATTACATCGTCCCGGTCTGGCACTTGCCGGATTTTTAGATGTGTTTACCTACGACCGAATTCAAATTCTGGGAAATACCGAAATTCGCTACCTGTTCAGCCTGAGTGAGAAAAAACGCCGGGAAAGTTTGGAGCGGGTGCTGGATTTTGATATTCCATGCCTGATCATTACGCACAATAATAATGTTCCCCCGGAACTGCTGTCTATCACTACCCGGAAACAAATTTGCCTGTTCCGTACCAAATATACCCGCACCGTTTTCTCCCATTTTCTGATTGATTATCTGAACAGCTATTTTGCGCCGCAAACTACTGTGCACGGCACGCTGGTGGACGTGTATGGAATCGGTGTGCTATTCACCGGGAGAAGCGGGATCGGGAAAAGCGAGATTGCCCTGGATTTAGTCGAGCGCGGGCACCGGTTGGTTGCTGACGATGTGGTACTGATTACCAAAAAAGCGGAAGAGATCCTGATGGGAGAAGCGCGGGAGATTGCCGAACACCATTTGGAAATCCGGGGTTTGGGTTTAATTGATGTACGGCGGATTTTTGGCGTTCGTTCGGTGCGGGTGCATAAACGAGTGGAAGTGGAAGTGAAGCTGGTCGATTTTGACGCCAGGGAAGATTACGAACGTACCGGTCTTAACTCGCAGACTACCTCTATTCTGGGGGTGGAAATCCCAACTGTCATCCTGCCCATTAATCCCGGTAAAAATATTACTGTGATTGCCGAAACTATTGCTTTAAACCAGTTACTGAAAATATACGGGCATCACACGCCGGAGGAATTTAATGAGAAACTGATGGAAAAAATACGCCAGCAGGAACGGGAACATCTTCTTGAATTAAAAATGCGCGATTTTCTGGACAAGGATTTTGAGTAGTATGATTGGGATTGTCATTTGTCATAAGAATTTAGCACAAGAGTTGATCACCACAGCAAAAGCAATTATTGGTCATCACCATAATCTTTTCCCGTTCAGCAACGATAAAAGCACCGTCGAACAACTGGTGCAGGAAATAGAAAAATTCATTGACTCGAAGGGCAATCCGGAGGAAATAATAATTATGGTTGATCTGCGGGGAGGGAATTGCTGGGCGATTGCCCGCATGGTTGCACGTTCTCATCCGAAACGGTACGTTCTCTCAGGCGTAAACCTGCCGATGTTGTTTTCTTTCCTGACTAAAAAAGATGTGCTGCCGCTCCCCGAACTGCTGGAAAAATTGCAGGTCGATGCACACCGGGGTATTTTCCTGGACGAATAAAATGTCTCTCTACCGGGAATCAAGATTTTTCCGGGTGAACAATATTGCCTGTTTTATTCTTGTTCAGTTATTTTTTCACCATACAGGTGGATTATTTGCGCTTTCTTTCTGCCAGTAAAAGATCGCCATATTGCCAACGCCAGGTTTCAGGTAAGTCGTGCCCAAATAATGAACCTATTCGGTTATCCCGGGGTAGCTGTATATAAAAATCTATTACCCCAACACTCCAATACAAACACTCTTTCATTCCCCCTGATTTTTCTTTGCCATCCAATAAATGGAAATCAAAACCAACAGTGCGCCAAAAAGAGTGAACAAATCAGGTACTTCATTCCAAAAGAGGAACCCGAAAACCGCTGAAAAAGTTTCAGGCTACGGGTTAGAAATATCTGGGCGGTGAAGGTAAGCAAACCGATTAAGATGAGCAGCACGATATCGAAATAAGTCGGCGGTACAAAATTTAGCAGTGTGGCGGGTGTGGCGAGGGGAATGGA
Source organism: Candidatus Zhuqueibacterota bacterium 4484_188 (assembly GCA_002049825.1). GTDB lineage: Bacteria > Calditrichota > Calditrichia > RBG-13-44-9 > RBG-13-44-9 > 4484-188. The sequence continues at coordinate 4,062 of MVCZ01000111.1, read as the reverse complement.
CAGAGCCGGCAGGTAGAGAATAATGTGCAGCGGATGATCGGTGCGTGCTAATTTCCGCACCAGGTTGTAGGCAATGCCGGAGCTGCAAGCGCCTGCCAACCCGATCAGTGCCGGCAAAAAAGTGAGAGAAAACCCCGGTTTGACAATAAAAATGATCCCGCTAAAGGCGAGCAGGTACAGCAGCCATTGTTTTCGTGAATTGTATTCTTTTAAAATAAATGGCGCCAAAATAGCGGTAAAAAGAGGAGAGGTGTATTGGATGACCACCGATTCGGCAATGGGAATGGTTGTGAGGGTATAAAAGAATGCCGACAGCCCCAGGAAACCGAAAAACCCGCGCAGGAAAAGCAACTTCCGGTTTCTTCCCAACAGCGGTTGATGATAGCGTTTCAGCAGGTAAATGCCCACGACAAACATAAAAACACTTCGAGCAAGAACAATTTCCTGGGAGGGGATTTTACCCTTCAGCAATTTTACGGTTACCGCCATCAGGCTGAAAAAGAAGGCGGCAAACACCATGTTTATCATCCCTTTGGAAAATTTTCGCATCAAGTACTTTACCCGCGCTCGTTGTAGCCGTAAAAGTAAGAATTTTTTTCAATCAGATTTAGCAAAAACAAAAGATGTTGCCAGAGTTCAAGGTTGCCGGTTCCGGTTTCTTTTTTGGTAAAAGGACTCCAATCAGCTTTCAGGGTTTTTCCGGTTTGCCAAGTATTTTGGGTATTGCCCTTAAAGATTGGATTGATTATATTAAATTTCTGTTTATTCATCGAGAAGACTAAATACTACTTTCAAGTTAAAGATGATCACATCGGACAAAGACAAATTTTTTGATCAGGTTTACCGAGAAGTTACCTCGCAAACCGAATCCTATTTGTCGAAATATGCCACCCGGAGCAGTCAGGCGCTACGGTTGCACCCGGAACCGGAAGGACCGCGCAGCCCCTTTGCGCTGGATCGTGACCGTATCCTTTACAGTGGCGCTTTCCGTCGATATTCCGGGAAAACCCAGGTTATTTATTTTGCCTCGCAGCTTGACGAAACACTCTCGTCACGAAGTATTCATACGTTAAGCGTTTCGCAGATTGCCCGCACTATCGGAAAATTCCTAAGTCTGAATCAGGAATTGATCGAATCGATTGCTCTGGCGCACGACCTGGGACATTCGCCCTTCGGGCACGATGGAGAAATGTTTTTATCCGAGGTCTGCCGGGAATATGGAATTGGTGAATATCACCACCATATCCAGAGCCTGCATATTGTTGACCGGGTTGCCAAAAAGGGCACCGGTTTGAATTTAACTTTCCAGGTACGCGACGGAATTCTTTCCCATGATGGTGAAGTCCATGATCAGAAGCTGGAACCTCAATTTAGCAAGACCGAGGAGGATTTGCAGCAATACATCCGGCAGCGGAAAAACGGTGAGAAAATCGAAATGATGCCGATGACGATAGAAGGGTGTGTAATGCGTATCTCCGATACCATTGCCTATATCGGGCAGGATATTGAAGATGCCATACGAATCGGTTTAATCCGGCGTACTGATATTCCATTGGAACTACGCAAAAATCTCGGCAGCACCAATGGTGAAATCATCGATACCCTGGTCAGGGACGTGGTTTATAATAGTTACAACCAGCCCTTTGTGTGTTTCAGCAAGGAAGTTGCCGACCAATTATTACGCCTTAAAAAATTTAATTATCGATACATTTACCACAACAAACATTTAAAAAAAGACCATGCCAAAATAAGGATGGGATTCCGGCTACTGTTCGACCTTTTTTACGCGGACGTGAAAAATAACCAGCGCCGGTCCCGGGTATTCAAAGATTTCCTGGAAACCAATACTCGGTCAAATGGGCATTTGTTGGACTGGGAAGCCTGCGTTTGCAGGTGCTGGGTTCGGATACAATACATGGACGACTTGTTTATCATTGCCGCATTTACATCGACTCGAATCCGTCATTGCCGTTTGTAAATATTCACGATGTGTACGATAGCTTCATCGATGCGGAAGGAATTTACTCTCACATCTTTCTTAGCTACGAGAAGAAGAAAGATCACATTCTATACACCCGTTACGATTTCGATTATGAGAATCACCGGATTCATATCCGAATTGAGAAACAGCGGCATGAAGACGGCGAAGTTTTGTTGGATTCAACCGCTTATATTCCCGATAAAGTGTTGGACAGTTTGTCCATGTTGTTTTTTGCCCGCGCGATGGTGAAAAACCGGGCAAATCTGGATGTCTCTGTCTTTGCCTATAATAGTTTCGAAAAAACCCGGATTAATTTTACCGGAGAAGAACGGTGGTTAAAAATTCGCAATACCCGCGCCAAAAGCTATTACCTAGATGGTCGGCTGAAGTTTATCGGGATTGCCGGGGTAAAAGAAGATTTCAAGGGCTGGTTTTCTCCTGATGGACAAAGTGTTCCCCTGAAGGCGAAAATGAAAGCTTTTGTCGGAAGCGTCACTATCGAGTTAAAAAAGTGGTCTAATTGGGCTGGGGAAACAATCTTTTTTCGGAAGGATTAAATCCGGACTTCCCTGTGTGCTTTTTCTGGCAGGATAAAAAATGAGGTGCTGCGCGTGACCGGATTAAACCCGAAAACAGGTGGCTTTTTAGCCGGTTTTATTTTGCTGGTGTGGTTCTGTGTCTCCTCTTCGCTTCGTGCACAGATTATTCTTACCGAAGTTATGTTCGATGCCGACACGCTGGAGCAACATAATGAATTCGTGGAAATATACAACCTGGGTTCAGATGCGGTTGACCTGGCGCAGTGGCAAATTGGCGACAGCCTGGAACTTGATCAAGTTCTTGATGCAGGGCAGGGGAGTATTCTTGCACCGAAACAATTTGCCGTGATTTTAGACGGAAGTTATTTTGGCAACTCCACTACCTACGATTCGCTGATTCCTTCCGAAGCGCTTATTTTGAAAATAGATGATGGCAGTTTTGGTCAGTACGGCTGGTCAAACTCGCGGTCCGAACCAGTTGTCCTGGTAAGTGCCAGTGGCGACACCGTGCAGGAATACCATTATTCAATCCCTGGGTAACTGTTCGTAACGCCGGAACATCCGCAACCGATAATTTTACGCTGATCATTTTTGATGACCTGAATGAAAACCGGATAATAGATTCTTCTGAGATTTTATTGCAGGATGAACATTCCGAATTGCTTCTGTTTCAAGACACGTTACGGATTCGAAATGAGCTTCCGGCACTTTCTGCAGGAAGTCGCACCCTGGGGTTTATGCTGAAATATGCAGGCGAGCAGCGCCCGGATGATAATTGTTTTTTTATTCAAATAAATATTGAGACGGTAGAAAATCCGTTGGTAATCAATGAAATACTCTACAGCCCTCAGCCGGGATTTCCGGAGTGGATCGAGTTGTTGAACCGGGGACAATATGATCTTAATATCAATCAGTGGAAGTTTGCCGACGCGAGGGACACTGTGACCATTTCGGCTGGTTCACCATTGGTGGAGCCGGGGGAATATTACTTGCTCGCTAAAGATTCGGCGGTGATCATGCAGTACGCAATTCCGGCTGAGAGATGTTTCATCGTGCCTGGTTTTCCTACCCTGAACAACGATGGAGACGATTTAAAGCTGCTTGGTCTGTCCGGACGGCTGATTGACCGGGTGACTTATTCCAGTAGCTGGATGGAAGACGGATACGAAGATTTTACCTTGCTGCAATATAAACTTCCCCTGCAAACCGGGTTTATAACGGTCGATATTTTTGATCTGCTGGGCAGGCGGGTCCGCCGGCTTGCCGATTATGTTCCGGTCGGTCAACAGGGTTCTCTTTTATGGGACGGCAAAGACGGAAATGGGAAGGTATGCCGGATGGGGATGTACGTTGTGCTTACTCAGGTATTTGGTAGCGGAAGTAAATTATATAAGCAGTTTAAAAACACTGTGGTTTTGGTAAAAAAATAGCGGGGTAAAATCCTTATTACCCCGCTTACTTTTTTCCTCACCGGTCAAATTCAAAATCTGAAAAATGTCATTGCTGTTTCAACCATTTTATGATTTCACTAAATACAAAGAT
>MVCZ01000110.1 GCA_002049825.1 Candidatus Zhuqueibacterota bacterium 4484_188 | reverse complement strand
GTAATCAGAAAGGCGGCAATCAGTGTACTGCCGAAGCCCTTGATTTCGAAATCATCAATCATCAGGTCGGTTATCCACAGCAGGAAGGCATTTATCACAAACTTGAATAAGCCGAATGTAAGAATAATAAACGGCAGCGCGAGAAAAGTAAGCAGCCACCCCACCAGAAAATTGATCACGCTGTACACCAGCGCGACGATTACCGCGGTGCCAAAGCTTTTCAGGTAGATGGTGGGCATCAGCCTCGCCACCAGGTAAATAGCGGCACTGAGCAGAAGAATGTCGAGCAGTATGTTCATATTTTCCTCACAGAATATTGTTTTGCGATTGAACCGAAAACCGAAGCAAGATCATACCCTGTTTCAATTTGTTAAACCATCTTATCTGTTGAACAGCATTTTCCACCCGATCTTAATAACCTCATCAACTATAGCGAATCCACTTAATAATTTCCGGCACGGTGGGGCGCTTACCATACATCAGAATTCCCACCCTGAACACCCTTGCAGGCTTATCCTCAGGAACATGATCAGCGGGGTAAAAAAGGGAATGAAAGAGAGAATTTGCGCCGTTGAAGTGGTCGGGTCTTTTATAATCATGAAACTGATGATAAAAGGGATAATGATCAGGAAAGTAACCGGGGTGGAAAACGACTGAATATCCTGCATGTCGGAACATAGCGCCCCCACGGCTGCAAACAGGGTTGAAAACGTGAAGAAGCCAATGATGAAAAATACGATGAAATACAGCAGGATAACCGGTGAAACACTGATGTAATCCGCCATTGCCGGCATGGAGGAAGTAGCGAAGAAAAAAGCCGCCATGGACATAAGTCCCCAGATGATGTATTGGGTTAAACCAACTGCGCCAACCCCGAACAGCTTTCCCATCATCAACTGGAAGGAGTTGGTGGAGGAAAGTAAAATTTCGACAATTCGGGAAGTTTTTTCCTCTGTTACCCCCCGAACGATCGCTTGCCCGTAGAAGAGAATTGTCATATAAAGCATCATCAGGAAAATAAGCGAAGTAAAATATTCCTGCTGAAAACCGCGTGCCTTTTCTTGTCCTTTCACAACTTTCACAGTTTTAATGGAAACTTTCCGGGTCAATTCATATATTTTTTCCGGATCCATCCCGGCATCCTTCAATCGCCAGTTGTTGACCACATCGCTCAGGTTGTTGCGGATTTTTTGAATCAAATCGATGTCGCCTACCGATTTCGCCAGGTAAGTGATTTTGCCTCCTTCCAGAATATCCCCCGGAATAATTAACGCGGCGTCAATCAGACCGTTTTCGATATCTGCTCGTACGGCTTCTTTTTTCTGCTGGTAAACATCCGGATCGAGCGCAGAAAAAATAAACCGTGGCTGTCCGTTGTCCAGCGTATCGGGAAATGCTTTGGGTAATTCTTTGAGTATAATCCCCGAATAATCCACTACCCGAAAAGTGAGTGCTTTCTGTGAGCTCATGCTCATAAAATATGCCGGTCCCAGCATCATTCCAATTATAAAAACCGGTCCCAGAACGGTGCCGATGATGAAGCCTCGCGTGGTTACCCGGGTCAGAAATTCACGTTTAACGATTTTAAATATTTTCTTCATTGCTTTTGCCTCCGACAATCTCGATAAAAATATCGTTCAGGGAAGATTCCGAAACTTCGAACTTCTTCACCGGCATTTTGCTTTCCGCCAGGGCTTGAAACAGCAAATCGGCATTTGTCTGTTCGTCCAGGCGAATTTCCATGTAGTTGCCGTAGTCATCAACCGAATGAACAAACGGTAGCTCTTTAATAAAAGACGCATCGCCCTGGTATTCCAGGTGAACCGAATTGTGGCTGTACTGCTGTTTTATCTCTTTCAATGAACCGTTCAGCACCGCTTTTCCGCGGTTTATCAGGCATATATGGTCACACAGTTTTTCCGCCTGGTCCATCAGGTGGGTTGACAGGATAATGGTGGTACCTTGCTGTTTCAGTTCCAGCAAAATGTCCTTCAGAAATTTGGTGTTAATCGGATCGAGACCGGAGAAGGGTTCATCCACAATCAGCAAATCCGGCGAGTGCATAATAGTGCCGATAAACTGCACTTTTTGCTGCATTCCTTTACTCAAATCCTGCACTTTGTTGTTTGCCCATTGCATCAGATCGAATCGCTCCAGCCACTGCGAAGCAACCTTTTTTGCCTGGTTACCGGAAAGCCCTTTCATTTCGCCCAGGAATTGCAACATCGCCAGTAATTTCATTTTTGGGTAAAGCCCACGCTCTTCCGGCAGGTAGCCCACCCGGTCTTTGGTCTTTTCGGAAAATGGTTCACCTAACAGTTCAATTTTACCCTCATCCGGTATGATAATGTTCATAATCATTCTCATGGTCGTTGTTTTACCGGCACCATTTGGACCCAGCAGTCCAAAAAGCGATCCCTGCTGGATGGAAAATGAAATTCGGTCAACTGCCTTGAAATCATCGTAGAACTTGCTGATTTGTTCAACCTTGAGTGCATTCATAGTTTACTCCGGGAGTCTTGCTTTGCTATCTCTTGTTTAAAAATTAGTGCAGAAAATCGGGTTTTCAAACAAGAAACCAAAATAGGATTTAAAGGTTCAAGGGTTCCTTTAGGAAACTTGCTGGATAGTTGTGGAATTTGGCGGGGCGGTTTCTAGTGGAAAAAGGGAGTAATGGAGTGGGGTGAGCAGGATAGTTGCAAAAATGAACGAAGCAGTTTCCGTAACTCGGAAGCGTGTGTTTGGGAGCTTACTTCGTTTATCTTACTCCAATACTCCACCCCTCCACCCAAAACCGTTCCATTGAAATTTTAAGTCCGTCTGGACCACCAATAGTAAGAACTCAATCACGGGTGGTAAAGTCATTGCGATCCCGGCTTGCCGGCAGACAGGCTTCGTCGTTTCACTCCTCGTGGCATAGCCATCACCATGTGGCAATGACAGCGTACTTACCTTTTCACCCGTGATTGAAGTTTTACCCACCAATATTATTTTTTTCTGGAAATTCTGCAGGCGGCAACTTACATTTTCCCGGTTGGAGAATGGTTAATGGAAATTCACAAATACGTGTGCCAGCAGTGCTGGGTTATTTTTGAACGATACAAAAGTGAACCGGCTCAGGAGCAGGCGGTACGGTGTTCCCGCTGCGGGAGTGAACAAGTGGTGCTGCAGGCGAGCCGCGATGATGCGCGCTATTTCAGCTGTGCTTTTCAATGCTCCAATGCATCGGTTAACCGTTGTGCGGTCTGTCCCAACCGGGAACTCTGAGATTTCTTTATGGTACAATAAATGTTTGAAATTTGGCGAAAAACGGAGGTCTATTATGGCAATTCCCACCTTCTTTCCCCTGATTCATAATGAATGGGTAAAAACCTACAAATCGAACAAAATTAAGAATCCTTATTCCGGCGAAACCATAGCTAAAGTGTATATGGCGGAAGGCGACTTTCTGGATATGGCAATCGAGAGTGCCCAACAGGGATTTTACCTTTCCCGCAATTTATGAAAATCGTTGCCGGAATCAAGAGTGCCCAACAGGGATTTTACCTTTCCCGCAATTTATCGGGTTACGAGCGCTATGAACTGCTGATGAAAATCGTTGCCGGAATCAGAAAGCGGGAAAAAGAATTGGCGGAAACGATTGTCCGGGATGGCGGAAACGATTGTCCGGGAAAGCGGAAAGCCGATTCGGTTTGCCAGGAACGAGGTGAGCCGTGCCCAGCTTACCTTTACCTGGGCGGCAGAAGAGGCACGTCGGCTGGGCGGTGAGTTGCTGCCATTGGATGTGGCACCGCAAACCCAAGGGTATTTTGGCATCACCCGGCGGTTTCCCCTGGGGGTTATTCTGGGAATTTCTCCTTTCAATTTTCCGCTTAATCTGGTTGCCCACAAAATTGCACCGGCAATTGCCAGCGGGAATGCCATCATTCTGAAACCGGCTTCCCAGACACCGCTGACCGCGCTTAAGCTGGGCGAAATTTTAAAAGACGCCGGTGTGCCGGCTGGTATGGTAAACATCATCACCACGCCGGGTAAAAATGCCGAAGAACTGGTGCGGGATGGCAGGATAAAAAAATTAACCTTTACCGGAAGCGCACAAGTGGGCTGGTATTTGAAATCTCAGGCGGGGAAAAAGCGCGTGACACTGGAATTGGGTGGCAACGCCGCCGCCATCGTGGAACCGGACAGAAAGCTGGATTCGCGAAGCGGTGCAAGCCGGCGCCGAAGTGCTCATTGGCGGCTCCCGCAAGAAAAATATGCTGGAACCAACCTTACTCACCAAAACCAGCCCCTACATGAAGGTAGTCTGTGAAGAAGTCTTCGCGCCGATTGTTGTTGTGGAACCCTATAGTAAATTTTCCGATGCCATAAAAATGGTGAATAATTCCTATTACGGTTTGCAAGCCGGGATTTTTACCAATGATTTTAGTAAAATTCAGCAAGCGTTTAACAAGTTGGATGTCGGCGGGGTAGTAGTGAATGATTATCCCACATTCCGGATTGATCCCATGCCCTACGGCGGTATAAAGGACAGCGGTTTCGGACGGGAAGGTATCCGCTACGCCATTGAAGAAATGACCGAGTTGAAACTGCTGGCGATTAAAGGCTGAAATCTTCCCGGGAAATTAAGGTCGGTGGAAATGTGTGGGCAGAGTTTCCGGTAGCATCGTCTGTTGTATTCAAATTGTCCGGGCGGAAAATCGGATTGCCGTTCCGGCAGAGTTAAATCGAATATTCGCCTGAGCATAATCATTCCAAAACAGAACCATACGCCACCGCTCCCTGCCCAACCGTGTTGGCAGACAGGCAACATTCCATCACTCCATTACTCCATTACTTTTCCCCGTTTTCCACCGATTAAAATAGAAATAAAAAGGTATTCCCACCAAAATAACCCCAATCCCCATGAGAGACTGTGTCGGATGGGAAATAAACGTATTGATTAGAATCCACAAAGTACCCAGACTAAAGAACAGAGAGGTATAAGGAAAACCCCAGGCAGAGTAGGGGGGCGGCTCCGATTTTTTTCTCCACCGAAGTACAAAAATACTCACACTGGCTAAAAACGCAAAGCAGAGCATAATAAAAACGGTGTAGGAGAGCAACTGGTTAAAACTGCCACTGAGAACAAGCAGGATAGTCCAGCCTGCCTGCAGCCAAAGCGCCCAGCACGGAACCCGAAAGCGCGGGTGCAGCCGCCCGCAGAACGGGAAAAATTGTCCCTTCCGTGCCATGGCGTAATAGATACGCGAACCGGACATAATGGTGGCATTCAGGGTGCTCAGCACGGCAATCATAATCATAAGCGAAAAAAAAGTCGACCATTGCGAGCCCCGGAGAATCAGCAAAGAGCGGTAGCCGATGTCTACCACATTTTTCATATCCCGGATCGGTTGCGCGTAAAGGTAAACGATATTGATTATAAAATACAGAAACACCACGGTCAGAATGCCTTTGGTTAAGGCAAGATGAATGGTTTGCCGCGGATCACGAACTTCACCGGCGACATAGACAATGGCAGTCCAGCCGGCGTATGTAAAAAAGATAGCTGCCAGGGCGGCTCCCGATCCCACCAGATCACCAATGGTCGGTTTTCCCCGGAGCAACGGAACAAGGTTTTGCCAGGAACCCGCCTCCGAAGACAACCCCAATAAAATGAATAGCAATAAAATGCCTATTCCTAAAAGAGTAAATATCTTTTGCCAGCGGGTACCCGGACGCACTCCCCGGGCATTAATCCAGGTAATGATCAGAATAATGAGAATGGCGACAATTTTCAGGTAGGGGATGCTGAATACCGCCCCCCCGAGCTGAAACCGGACTGCCTGCCATTCCGGCGGAATCAGGTTCAGAAAATAGTGCGAAAATCCCACTGCGATGACTGCAATGGAACCGGTGTAGGTAACTACAAAGGCGGACCAGCCAAAGAAAAACCCCAGCGCCGGGTGATAGGCATGGGTAAGGTAATGGAAATCACCGCCGGCTTTGGGGAAACGTGAAGCCAGTTCTGCGTAAGTCACCACGCCGGAGAAAGCGAGTGCACCGCCAATAAGCCACAGAAACAATAAAACCAACGGCGAAGAAGTGAATGAGGCAATATAACCGGTGGTAGTAAAAATACCGATGCCGATTACATTGCCCACAATGAGCATGTAAGCATCGGTCTGGCTCATAGTGCGTATGGTTTGTCCGGTTTTATTATTCAACAGAATGCTTTTCCTCCAACTTGAACAGATAAAAACTCCCGCCGGTCACCGGGCTGGCAATTTAAACACCCCGGCGTGGTTTTCTAAACAAAAATTCGCTTACCTGTTAGTATCATGCCTGAATTGTTCTGCCAGGCAAAAGATGGCTCGGGGTGAAACCAATACATTTTTTTACCTCGGAAGGAGTTTCGTTTACCTGGAAAATATGCTGATTAGGTCTGGAATATCGGCGTATCTTAGCAAATAGTGACGTTTCGTTTCGAATTGTGGAAACAAGATGTATCTTACCTCGAAAATATTTTTTATTTGACAAATTTACTCAAGTTCTCTAACTTTTTCATGTACGAATTTTTCGATACTCTATGACGATTAATAAGGACAATACAATTATAGACAGAACCGAATTGATCATTCCAAGCGTGACATCAGAGTTGGGAAAAGTAGAAAAACTTTCGCAGTACATCTCGCACAAAGCTTCTTTCAGTGAAGAGCAATCGGATAATCTGGCAATTGTGTTAACCGAACTAGTGAATAATGCTATCGTACATGGGAACAAACTGGATGCCGATAAAAAGGTGATAGTTAAAGTAATTTTTTACCGAGACCGGGTGCAGGTTTCGGTTAAAGATGAGGGGAGTAGTTTCGATCCTTCGACATTAAAGAATCCAACCGACCCGGAAAATTTATGGAAAGAAAATGGGCGCGGAATTTTCCTGGTCCGTAACCTGGTTGATGATGTTCAATTTAATCCTTCCCAGGATGGGATGGAGATTATTATAACGGAATATAAGGAGAACGAATAGCCGGGTTCTGAAATGCTCACAAACTACTCGGGACTCTCGGTGTAATTAGCAATGTTTGGTTACCTCTCATTGATTTACTTTGAAATGATACTTTAACGTAATGGGATTGTAATCTGAGGTTTTTAAATTAATAATTACTGTTTAAAAAAAGAGGTAGTTTAATCATTCATTCAATTAACCCATTAATTCATTAACTAATTATCATGGAGGAGCTATGAAACTCTTAACCAGTTTGTTGGTAGTCATCTTCCTCACCGTAACGCTGGCAATTGGCGGAACGGTGAAGGGGATTGTAAAGGATTCGGACACAGGTGACCCGCTGATCGGTGCCAATGTTTTGCTGAAAGGCACCGGTATGGGCGCATCCAGTGACCTGGACGGATTCTTCCTTCTCAGCGATGTTCCGACCGGTGATTATCAACTCGAAGTGTTGTATGTGGGATATGAAAAATATTCATCCACAATCAACGTCAACGACACCCCGGTTGAACTCACTATTGTTTTGAAACCGATGGTGTATTCCGGTAAGGAAATCACCGTTCTGGCAGACCGCGCGGATCGTGCGACGCCGGTGGCTTATTCCGATGTGGGAAAACAGGACATGGAAGCACGATTGGGATCGCAGGACATACCGTTGGTATTAAATACCACTCCCAGTGTTTATGCAACCATGCAGGGTGGCGGTGCCGGAGATGCTCGCATTCCTCGATTGGCGGAACGATGAATATCATTACCGATCCCACTGCTCAATCTTCCGGTCTCAAGTACAAACAAGAGTTTGGAAATGATGGCTTTCTGAAGAGCACGGTTTCCGCAAATTCCGGTCTGATAAACGATAAATTTGCTCTCAGCGGAACTATAGTTCGCAAAGTTGGCGACGGAGTGATCGACAAAACCTGGACCGATGCCTGG
>MVCZ01000109.1 GCA_002049825.1 Candidatus Zhuqueibacterota bacterium 4484_188 | reverse complement strand
AAGATGACTCTTCTGCTGCTAAACCGGCAGATAAAAAAACAACCGAAGATGAACATCCTGCCGGTTGATTTCTGAATTTGCCGGACAGACTGTTTAGAAGGGTTGAATCCGGCTAAGGTGTGTCCCGGAAAGATTGCCAGGTACAAGGGGAAGGTACCTACGCATTTTTGGACTTCATTATTACCGGAAAATCGAATGCCGGTTAGCGGGTGAACGTGAATGCAGGAAAACGGCAGGCACTTTTTGGTTGCTGGCGGAGCATAAAACTGTGTTCGTTGCCGGATTCCGCACCGGTAAAAGCAGAGGGGATGTTTTTTATTTTTGGAATCGATTGACCGAATCTGTTTTGTTAACCTGAAAACAGAAAATCTCATATAAAATAAATTCCCGGATGAGAAAGGGTTGCGGTAGAAAAAAGGAATACTGTGAATGGCTGAAAGCGCGAACGGGAAACGCAAAAAAATTCTGTTGATTGAGGATGAACAAGAGCTTTCGGAAATCATTCTTCGAATGCTGGAGTCGTTTGGTTATGAAGGTGAGTCTGCAGACTGCGCCCGAAACGCTTTGCAGGCAATTGATCAATCCAATTTCGATTTGTTGATAATCGACCTTACCCTGCCGGATGCCAACGGCAAAGATTTATACGAAAAAATAATTCGGCAGAAACCTGATTATTGTGGTAAAGCAGTATTTACCAGCGGGATGGAAATTTCTGATGATTTGAAGGAGCTGATTCGGAAGGATAAACTTGATTTTTTACAAAAACCCTTTAGTTTAACTAACTTTAGATCGATTCTGAAAAGAGTATAAATTATGACCGGTAATTGAGAAAGCTTCCCGGTATTTTACATTTTCCCGGCAGCAGGCAGGGGAGAGAACAATAAATTGTTCCGGAGACAAATGGGTTTTCAAATGTAAAGAAAAGCAAAACTGCCTATTTCTACCAGAGCGCTCCGGCGTTTTAAAACACGACCGGTGAAAAAAGACAGATTCTTAATCAAATATATCCGAATACTGTTGAGAAGAAAGGAATGAGAATGAATTTACCTTTGGAACCGTTTCGTATTAAGACTGTTGAACCCATTCACTTAGTTGACCGGCAAACCCGGGAAAAGTTAATCCGGGAAGCCGGATTCAATGTTTTTCGTATTCCGGCGGAAAGTATTTTCATCGACCTACTGACCGACTCCGGCACTTCGGCAATGAGCGACTACCAGTGGGCAGGTATCATGATGGGCGACGAATCTTACGCCGGCAGCCGTAATTTTTACCATTTGCAGGAAACGGTAAAACAAATCATGGGATTTGAATTTCTGCTTCCTACCCACCAGGGACGTGCCGCAGAGAATATCTTGTTCAGCACGGTCTTAAAAAAAGGGGACGTGGTTCCTAACAATATTCATTTCGACACCACCCGCGCCAATGTGGAGTATATCGGTGCCACCGCACTGGATTGCGTGATTGATGAAGGTTTGCATCCGGAAGTTGAGCACCCGTTCAAAGGAAACATGGATGCAGAGAAGTTAAACGCAGCAATTCGGAAATATGGTGCGGAGCAAATTCCACTGGTTTCGGTAACCCTGACGAACAACAGCGGCGGCGGGCAGCCGGTTTCCATGGAAAATATTCGTCAAATCAGCCGGATTTGTCGTGAACATAGCATTCCGTTCTTCTTCGATGCGGCGCGTTTCGCCGAAAATGCTTATTTTATTAAATTGCGGGAAAAGGAATTTCAAAACACGCCGGTAAAAGAAATTGTACGCGAAATGTTCTCTTACGCGGATGGCTGTTGGGTAAGCGCAAAGAAAGACGGCTTGGTTAACATTGGCGGCTTTATTGCTTTGAAGGATGAAGCGCTCTTTCAGAAACTGCAAAACCTGCTCATTTTGCGGGAAGGATTCCCCACGTACGGTGGGCTGGCAGGCAGAGATTTAGAGGCGCTAGCCCGGGGGTTGCAGGATGTTCTGCAGGAGGAATATCTGCACTACCGCATCGAGCACACTGCTTATCTGGGGAATCTTCTGATTGATGCCGGAATTCCAATAGTCAAACCGATTGGCGGACATGCGGTGTACATCGATGTGAAAAAATTTTTGCCAAACATACCCCAGTCGATGTTTCCGGGGCAGGCGCTTACCGTTGCTCTTTACCGGGAGGGCGGAATCCGGGGCGTCGAAATTGGCAGCCTGATGTTTGCCGCCAAAGACCCGCAAACCGGCGAATGGCATTATCCCGAATTGGAGTTAGTCCGGCTGGCAATTCCCCGCCGGGTTTACACGGTTTCTCATTTGACCTATGTTGCAGAAATCCTGAGCGCTATCGCCAAAAATCGGAATCAACTGAAGGGATTGCGGCTGGTTTACGAACCGCCTTTCCTGAGACATTTTACCGCAATTTTGAAAGAAGTGGAATTGTAAAACTAAACAAACACCAACAAATTTTCTCCTGCCGGGGCACAACACCGAAAATCCACAGCGCTTAGTGTTGTGAGAAGTGATAAAATAACGATGACCTGGAACCAAACCTCAGCCATCCGTCAACTGGAACAACTATTGAAAAAGAAACCGGCGGAATTCCCGGTTCGTATCTCTGTGCAAAGCGAATATGGGTCCGGAACCGCCGAAATGTTGGATACATTTGTCTCCCGGCGAAATTCGGATTCTTTTTTTATCAACCGGTTCGATTTCAGGAACGAACAACACCGCCCGGCACATTGGCAACTTCAGACAGTGTGGGAATTATTCCGAAACGGGGACCCGCTTTTCCTTTCTTTCCTGAACGGTTTTACGAAACCACAGCAACGCTATATAGAGGAAATATTAAATTCCCTTCCCGAAATTTCGCCGGAAAGAAAAGCTGCTTTGCAGAATCTGTTCTTTCATTTTTTTCACTCCCTCGGTCAAACCCGGAAATTCATTTTTATTTTTGAAAACACGCAGGAAATTGACCGCCTACAGGCAGAAGTTTTGCGCAGGGAACTTGATAGATTGTCGGTCCTTCCGCTGTTTATTATTTATAGCGGAGAAAACATCGCTAACCATCAGTTGTCTATTGCGGTTGATCACCGGGTCGTTTTACCACGGTTATCTGTCAGGGAAGTTGCACAAAACATCCGGGATTATTTTTCCACGTCGGCAATTAATGCCAGAATCATCACCAATAATTGCTATTTTAAGACCTCCGGCGACCCGTTAAAAACCCGCTTGTTGCTGGAGGGACATTACCGGCGGTTCTTAGCAGAGGCACCGGACGGTTTCATCAATATTAAACAAATGCAGTGTTCCCGGGTCAGCGGCGATTGGCATTTTGTGTTAGAGCAGCTTTTTAACCACATAGATGAGCAAACGCAAATTACTCTTTCTATTCTGGCGTATTTAGGCGGTTCTGCCGAAATTAACGATTTCAAAAATATCCTGCGGCATTTCCGATTTTCGGATTTCTCCATGACGCACTGGGTTCGAACCGGTTTGTTAAGACAATTCACCATGCGGAATAGCTCCTACATCGGTTTTAGTGAGCATATTTTGCAGGATTGGTTTTACCAATTTGTTCCCGCACAGCGTTTGAAAAAACATTTACAGATAATTTACGACCTGCACGTGAAAAATAAATTGAGTGAGGTTTACAAGATATCGCACCTGTTTTACGAGGTTGGCGAAACGGAGTTTTCGCTGAAAAGCGCGCGCCGGGAGTCGGCTTACTTAGAAGTTTATTTGAAGTTAGGAGTAAATGAAAACGCTTTTGAAATATTGCGCCGCCTGAGGGATGAAAAGATACAATCCGCAGGTAAAACTTCAGATTCCGACCGGGATGCTTGGGTGGACATCAGTTTAAAGATTGCCCGGGCTCTTATTAAAATGGACGCCTTCCAGGAAGCAAAATACATTCTGCGGGATGTGCGTTCTAAAAAATTCTGTTTACCCCGGTGCAAAGGTAATTGTTACCAACTGCTGGGGGACATCGAACTCAATTTCAACCGGAAAAATGTCGCCCGGAAAAATTACCTGGAAGCGCTCAAATATTACCGGGAAAAGGCGGCACCTTCCGATTTGCTCCTGCTGTATAAAAAACTAAAAGGGTTGATTGAGCTTGACGAGAGCGGTTACCAGGCGTTTCTCTCCATCCTGCAAAAAATGCCGGTAAACGGCAGCGAAGCGCAGGAATTGTATTGTTACCTGCTGCGTGACCGGGTAAAATACCGGGTAAAAAATGGTCTTCCGGATGCAGCGCTGCACACTGCCGACACGCTGAGCCGGGAGTTGCGGAATGTTTATCATCCCCAGTTGGTCTTCCAGATTTCGCTTCTTTTGGCAGAGATTTATTCCCTGCGGGGGAAATGGAAATTGGCTGTTTCCCATTTAGACAGCGTCATTACCCACCCGGTGATTGCTTTCTATCCCGCTTTGTCGGTTCAGGTTTATATCCAGTCTGCCCTGGTGTACAAAGAACAGGCAATTTACGGCGAAGCGGAACGGCTGTTCAAAAAAGCAATGGAAATCTGCCGCAGGAAGGGATATTCGTTGCAGCAAAACGAAATAAAGTTGCACCTTGGTCATATATATTTGCTGGTACACAGCCTTCCCCGCGCCAGGGAATTTCTGAAGCAGGTGCACGATTCGGCGGAAAAATTTCAGCAAACGGAATTGTTGACCCTGGCAAAATTGTATCTTTCTTACTACGAGATGAAACATAAAAAATGGGAGAGCGCCCGCGGTTTGTTGCGCGAGGCAAATACTTTAATTAAGTCCGGCGGGAATAAAACAGACCGTATGAATTACCTGTATTATATCGGACTATGGCTGCTGGAAACCGGTAGCCACGGGAAAGCTGCACCGGTAATTCGATTATTTACAACCCTTGCTGCTGACAATCCCCGCTACCTGGCGGCTGCCGGGTATTTAGAGGTGAAATTACTGTCTGCCCAAAAAGCTTTTACCGCTGCGGAACGCCGTTTAAGGGATATTTTGAAAATTACCCAAGAGCAGAGCCTGCCACAGGTTCGCTATTTGTTGCTATGCGAAGCGGTTTGGCTCCTGCAAAAAATTGGCAAAAAAAGAAAGCTGAAAGCACAGTTAAAAGAAACGTGCACTTTTATTCGGCAGATGGCGCAAGCGATTGGCGATACGATTTTCACCACCCAGTTTATCGAATCCCGCTACCACGAAGACATTCTGCAATTATGTAAGAAGCAGGTCAAAGAGGTTGATGTTTAGATGAACAAACAAAACAAGCATATTCAATTTCTCCCGGATTTTTCGGGTATCACGGTCCTGTTTTTACCGGCATTCCCCCTGAACCATAAAATGTGGCAGCCACAGGCCGAATTTCTTGCGAAAAAAGGAGTTCGGTATTTTACACCCGATTACCCCGGCTTCGGCGGACGCAGTGTACCGGACAAAAATCTGACCATGTCGGATTATGCGGAAGAGGTTTACCGGGAAGTCGTAAAATCGCAAATTGAGCGCGCAATTGTGGTTGGGCTTAGTATGGGGGGCTATGTCGCGCTGGCGCTTTTTCGCAGTCATCCGGAACTGTTTACCGGGCTATTGCTTGCCAACACCCGTGCGACCGCCGATACTGAAGAAGGACGCCGGAACCGCCGGACGATGATTGCTCAGCTTGAACAGGACGAAGACCTGACGCCGGTGATCGAATCGCACCTGGAAAAATTTTTTAGCGAGCAGACGCGCCGGGAAAATCCGGCACTGTTGGAGCAAACACG
>MVCZ01000108.1 GCA_002049825.1 Candidatus Zhuqueibacterota bacterium 4484_188 | reverse complement strand
AACGGATGGATCACACTTCGTCGAATGGCGAAAAAGATGAGAAAACTTAGAATAATAATGCTCGTTATTGCCGATATAATAATAAAATAGCTTTCTCAAACCGGTCGATGGAGAGAATAACACTAATACCGCCGCGCAAATCTCCATTTTTATACCCCTGCTGCGAATGGCAGGACAGGCAGGATTCCTCGGTAAAAAGCGGTGCAAAGTAACGGAATATTTTCCGGTCGCCGATTTTCTCGATTCGATAAAATTCCCTTTGAAAACTGGGTTGAGTGCTATCACTAAAAAATACCAGCGCCGATTGCTCGAATTTATCCGGTTTGTTTAACGGATTGATATACCGCTGGCTGGCCATGTGAAAAGAAAAGTCGCCACCCATCGACCGGCTCAGTTCGCTGAACTCACGGGTAACCAGCGCCGGGTTCTTCAAAGTCAACGTGTCACCGGTGCGGGTTAATAGCTCCGGATGCGGTAAATATGGATTCGATTTTGTACCATGCGGTTTGAACACATAGACGCCATTGTAGTCGGAAACCCATTTGCGGGCAATTAGGATATTCTTGTAAACCGAACGCGCCGTCGAAACCAGGTTTTGCTCCATCTGGTATTCGAATCGCATGGCTAACACATAGAACATGAGCACGATGATGGTGGTAACCGTGAAAACAATAATAAGAATTACTTTGCCGGTTAAACGCATGAACTCTTCCCCGATTCAATTATTAAAATTTTACCATAATCTTTCTGTTTAGCAAGTTCTTTTTCAGACCGGCGAAAACGATACATTTTCTCCGCTACTTATGATATCTATTTAGTTGAGTAAGTGTAAGCGTATTTGTTCGACTAAACAAAACAATTAATTCACAAACCAAGGAGGCTTTATGAAACACGTTATGGTTATCTTATTACTTATCTCAGTTTTAGCCTGCGGTAGTTTTGCAACCGATTTCAAGGTGAACGGCGTTTACACCGCCTGGTTTTAGCCTGCGGTAGTTTTGCAACCGATTTCAAGGTGAACGGCGTTTACACCGCCTGGGGGCAGTCGCAACATGCCTTTACCTTTAACAAAGACAGCTATGACGACAACTATGTTGTCCAGATGCTTCGGTTTAAAGTGCAGGGCATCGCCAATGAAAATCTAAAATTTGTGACCCGCCTGGATATTGCCCAGGGCTGGTGGGGAGTTGACAATTCTCTGAGAACTGTCGAACGTTGGGGTAAGAGCTACACCAATAAATTTGGTGGGAGCAATTTGTTCGATTTCAAAGACACTAATTTTCTGGTACATGTGGATCAGGCGTATGTTGATTTTAACATTCCCAAAACCTCTATTGGCGCTCGTGTCGGTCGGATGTGGTACGGTTTGGGGAATAAAATTATGGTTGACAATAACTATGACGGTATCCAAATTGACGTGAAGAATCTTGGAGGTGGAAAACTGACTGCCGGTTGGGCAAAAGTTTCGGAAGGTGTAGACGGCTTGCGGGATAAAGCAGACTATAACCCTGTGGATAGTTCCTACACAGATAGCCGGGATGCGCACTTGTTTACTTTGAATTTCCACAACAAAGCCGGTGGTTTCAGCTACGATGCTTACGGAATGTACTACAAAGATGCCAGTATTTTAGACAATGATGCTTATGTTCCAGATCATCTTCAGTTCTTTAAAACCCGTTTCTCGCCACAGGTTACCCAATTAACCGCCGTGGGTGTTTCCGGTTCATATAAATCCGGAAAACTGAAAGTGAACGGAGAGGTTGATTATTTAACCGGAAAAGATGACATTAGTAATTCCACTTTTGGTGCCAAACAAATGTGGGATAAAAACGATGGCGATTTAAGCGGTTACAATCTTTATCTGAAAGCAAACTATGCTGCTGCGGACAAATTGGATGTCGGTGCTGTTTTTGGCATGGGTTCCGGAGACGATGATCTGACTGGCGGAAAAGGAAATGTAAACAAACTTCGCACGTCGGGTTTCTTTTATATTACCGAAGTATGGGAAGACTCTATCATGCCTGATGAAGAGGGAATTACCCCGCAGGGTTTGGGCGCGCCCAATGTGCGCGGTTACCGGGAATTGGAGAACACCACGATTTTCCAGGTAAACGGAACCCTAAAACCGTGTAAAAAACTTTCCGCCTTTTTATCCTATAGTTACATTAAAGCCACCCAGGCGGTTCATGCCTGGAGTGTAGTCAAGGATCAGAATGGAAATGTGATCGATGCGGCAATTGATCACAATACTTCGGCAACCGATCTTGGTCAGGAAATTGATTTTCGGATTAACTACAAGATGTTCAAAGAATTTGCCCTGATCTTGAGGGGTGGATATTTCATGCCGGGCGATGCCGCCGGTTACCTGATTGTTGGTCACAATAAGGACCTGGATCCTGCCTGGGAAGCCAAAGCAATTGTTCTTTACAAATTCTAAATTTTTAAAGCCGCCTCTCCATTTGCAGGCGGCTTTTTTATCGGGTATCAACACAAAACAAAGGAGCGGTTATGAAATTCAAATTATCGATAATCGCCGGTTTACTTCTGCTTTTCATCTTTTCTTTAAACCTGATGGCGGACAAGCAGGAAAAACCTGCAAAACATGCCGATGTGGATTGGAGTGTTAGCTGCATGGAATGCCACCAGGAAGTAACACCGGACGCGGTAAAAGAATGGAAATCGAGTAAACATGGCTTGATGAACTTCGGCTGCTACATGTGCCATGGCGACGGACAGGAGGAATTCTATCCGCAACCGGGCACCGAGCGCTGCATCGGATGCCATTCCGATTACCAGATTGAACCCACCCAGACCACTGTTAAAAATTGTTTCGATTGCCACAAAGGGCATACACTCAAATTTCACCAGAAAAAAGATTAAAAGGAGGTCAGCATGTCATTAAAGCGTAGAGAATTTATAAAAGCTTCCGCCGCTGCTGCCGCCGCCGCCAGCATTGGCGTAACCCTGATGCCCGGAATGGAAAAGAATTTATTTGCCGACTCTATGACCTGGCATAAATCGGTGTGTCGCTATTGCGGAGTAGGTTGCGGTATGATGATTGGGAAAAAAGGGAATAAGGTTGTTGCCGTTAAGGGAGACAACGAAAATACTATTAATAACGGACACCTTTGCGTTAAAGCTTTTTACTTGCATAAAGTGGTTTATGCGAAAACCCGCTTACTGCATCCCATGATTAAGAAAAACGGAAAATTTGTAAAAGCAAGCTGGGACGAAGCACTCGGTCTGGTCGCCACAAAATTCAACGAACTGCGGAAACAATATGGTCCCGATGCGCTTGCGTTTTACGGTTCGGGACAGGCGGAAACCGAAGAAACCTACATGGCTAACAAACTGTGGAAAGGCTGCATCGGAACCAATAACGTGGAAGGAAATCCGCGACTTTGTATGGCGAGCGCTGTTGGTGGTTATCTGACCAGTTTTGGCAAAGACGAACCGGCAGGTACATACGAGGATATTGAAAAATCCAATCTGTTCCTGCTGGTTGGATCGAATACTGCCGAGGCTCATCCCATCGTTTTTGAACGTTTAGTTCGCCACAAAAGTAAAAACCCTGATGTAAAGATTTTAATTATTGATCCGCGTAAAACCCCCACTGACCAGATAGCCGATTTGCACCTATTTGTAAAACCCGGTTGGGATTTAGCAGTGATACACGCCATGGCAAGAATTCTAATTAAAGAAGGATATGCTGATGAGGATTTCATTAAAAAACATGTGAACTTCAGGGACAATAAAAAGGCGCTTACTTACGAAGAGTACAAGCAGTTCCTGGAAACGTTTACACCGGAATACGCTGCAAAAATCAGCGGTGTGTCGCCGGATGAAATTGTAAAAGCTGCCCGCATGTTCGGACAGGCAAAAACCGCCATGAGCATGTGGACCATGGGACTGAACCAGCGCACCCGGGGCGTGTGGGCAAATAACCTGGTAACCAACCTCCATTTGATTACCGGAAAGATTGGTGTTCCGGGCAGCGACTCATTCTCATTAACCGGACAGCCAAACGCTTGCGGCGGCGTGCGCGAAGGTGGCGGTTTATGTCATTTATTGCCCGGTCACCGGGTGGTGAAAAAACCGGCACATCGGGAAGCAGTGGCAAAGGTGTGGGGTGTTCCCGCCAGCAATATTCAACCCAAACCGGGTAAACATACGGTTGCCATGTTCGATGCGCTAAACAAAGGTGAAATCAAGGGCATCTATATCATGTGTACCAACCCGGCACAGAGTCTGCCTAACGCCAGCAAATACTGGAAAGGTTTAAAGGAGCAGTTTGTCGTAGTCGCCGAATCCTTCTTCCCCACTGCAACTACCGAGTACGCCGATGTTGTGCTTCCGGCAGCCTTCTGGTCGGAGAAAGTTGGCGTATATGGATGCACCGAGCGACGTTCCCAGTACATGGAAAAGGTGGTAGACCCGCAGGGAGAAGCACGCTGGGACGCCTTTATTTTACGCGACCTGGGTATAAAAATGGGATTCAAGAAAGAATTTAAAAAATATAAAACCGGTGAAGATATATGGACAGAGTATATTGGGCTGACCAAAGGAACTGATATGGATTTGAGCGGTGCGCCCTACAGCAGGTTAAAAAAGGTGCGCCCGCTATTTGATGCCCTTCCTGCAGAAAAGAAGCAGGGCAGGAGAATGTACTTTTATGGAAAACCGGATGGTAAAGCAGTTGTGTGGGCCAGACCGGACAAAGGACCGGAGGAACCCACTGATGCCGAATATCCGCTGGCACTTTCTACCGGACGGGTACTGGAACACTGGCATACTTTGACCATGACCGGTACCGTTCCCGAATTAAACCGGGCGGTACCCAAAGCTTATGTCGAGATTAATCCGGATGACGCTCAAAAAATGGGTATCGATAACAAAGATCAGGTGGTGGTGGAAACCAGGCGCGGCAAATTGAAAATCGAAGCCCGGGTAATTGACCGACCCGAACCGGGAACCATCTTTATCCCCTGGCACTGGAAAGAGTGGATGGCCAATATCCTGACTATCGATGCAGTCGATCCCGGCTCGAAAGAACCGGAGTACAAGGTGTGTGCTGCGCGCATCCGGAAAGCGTAAGGAAACTCCCCGATTCGTGCAGCTCATAATGTTGCTCCTTCATGATAAGGAAGGAAATGGGAATGGGAAGCCGGGTGAAAATTGCCTGAATCCGGTTTCCCGTTTGTTTGGCGAAAGCGATTTTTACAGTTATGAAAAACCAGATTTCACGGAAGGATTTTTTTAGCGAGATTGCCGACCTTTTCAAAGGGC
>MVCZ01000107.1 GCA_002049825.1 Candidatus Zhuqueibacterota bacterium 4484_188 | reverse complement strand
CATCAGACCGGAATCCCCCTTGGTCGCATCGAAGAAAACCACTATCGAGTCGTACTGGGTGGCAAATGCCGGGTCTGACGTGACCACCTGACCGAATACCGTGGTGGTTAAGAGAATGGTAAAAACAAAATAACTGAGATATTTCATGATCATCCTTTTTATTAAAGCCACACGTAACTATTCAGCTATTGGCTTTTAGCTATTGGCCTTTAGCTTATTAATAAGATTATTTATCATTCTTTGCTCTTTGTTTATCTGTTCTATCATCACTGTTACTTCCCTTTTTAAAATTAGCGATAGCTCTTCGATGATAACGAATTGTGTTTCCAATTCATATGACGAACCCAAAGCAATTTCTAAAAACCGCTTGAAATCCATTTGACTATTTCTACTGCAACCTTCGGCAATATTAGATGGTATAGATACTGTCGAACGACAGATTTAACTTGTTAACCCATATTTTTCTTCAACAGGAAGTAATTCTGCCAACCGGTAAACTTGCTTAACTATAGCAATACCTTCTTGCCAAATGTTTAGAGTCCTAAAATTTCTCATTTCGTTTTACTAATTTGTGTAAAACGCCAATAGCTAACAGCCAAACGCCAATAGCTTAGCAGTTACAGACACACTTTTCTTTTATTTCCCTACCGATTTATCGTTCCGCACTGAGGCATGACGCATCTATTCCCCATCCCTCATTTCACTTTTTTTCCGCCAAATAAACCCTGGTGGTGAATCCGTCAAAACGCTTTCGCAGGGAATCGGGCATACTTACGATTACTTTCTCCGCCGTTTTACTTCGGAGATTACACACCACCAATGCAACCGATTTTCTGTCTTCCCTGAGAAAGGCGCCCGCCGAACCGCTGATGCTGGCAGTCTGTAACGGAATGAACGAACCCTCAGTAAAACAGGCATTTTGTTTCCGCAGTTGAATGAGATTTCGGTACATCTCCAAGGCTTTTCCGTTTCCCCGATTTCCTGACCGGCGTAAATCAGCGGAATTCCCGGAAGGGTAAAGAGCAGTGTGGCGTAGGCTTCGATTGCCGCTGCGCCGAATTCATGCAGGCTGCGCTGCTCGTCGTGATTTTCCAGGAAGCGCATGGGCAGGGCATTTTTAGGGTAGCGGGCGTCTTTTTCGGCAACCAGGTTAACGATGTCCACGGTTCGCTTTTTGCCGTTGCGAATCGCTTTCAGGGTGTGGTATTCGGTCCAGCCGTAATCGGAAGTAAAACCGGCTAAAAGAATTTTGGGGTCTTCCCATTCTGCCAACAGGTAAATATCCGGTTTCACCGCGCGCAAGCGACGGGTTGCTTCTTCCCAGAAATCATAGGGCACCATGCCGGCAACGTCGCAGCGAAACCCATCGATTTGAAACTCGGTTAGCCAGTACAACATTGTTTGAATCATGTATTCACGCAATTCCGGATTTTCATAATTAAAATCGGAGATATCGCTCCAGTCAGCCACTTCCCGGGTAAAATTGCCCTGTTCATCCCGCATAAACCAATCCGGGTGTTCTTTCATTAAAACATTGTCATTGGCAGCATGATTGGGCACCATACCGATAATCACTTTCATTCCCCTCTGGTGAATTTCACGCACCAGGCTGCGAAAATCTTCCGCCGTTCCGTATTCGGGATTGATACTGCGGAAATCCCGTACCGAAAAAGGGCTGCCCAGGCTGCCTTTCCGTCCTTTTTCGCCAATCGGGTAAACGGGCAGCAGCCAGATGATGTCGAGCCCCAGGTTTTGAACATAATTCAGTTTTTGCTGTAAGGCACGGAAGGTACCTTCATGGGTAAACACCCGGGGGAACACCTGGTACATCACACCGTTTTTCGCCCAGGCAGGCGGTGCCGGAAGCTGGCGCGCGCTGAAATCCGCTAATTCTTTTCCGGTGCCATGCTTTTTCTCACAATACAAAACAAGCGATAAAACAAACAGCAAAATGATTATTCGCATTTCATAATTTTGTCATTTTTCAGGTGAATGGTTTAAATCCGGCTTATTCATCAGAACCGAAATCAAAAAAAGGAACATGAAATAACCTCAAAGTTTCAACACTAATTTTCAGAACATTTTGTGTGAATCAGGGGCTCATTAAAAATTCCGGTTAAAGCCTCCGATTCACGGTTCCATTAGCCGGTTTTTATTTCTTCAACCCTGAACCGGGAACTTTGAACCTGTAAACCTCAGCCACTACGATTTCTCTTTTTTTGTTTTCTTCAAATTATTTTTCAGAGCCATCCCGTTCTTGGAGAAATCCAGTTGGATAAGCGGATTATCAGGAAACTTCTGCCCTAACAAGCGCCCGAGCAATTCCATCTCCCCCGGGTGCATTTCAATCACTGCATTGCTCACATCAATTCCGGCGCGAATGCCAAACAGGGTAATATCCAGCACGATATGGTTTGCCGCAATCTGAACAATTGCCTTGTTGGTCGTCCAGGCGGCTTTTCGCTGCGTCTTGCGATTCGCTTCGCCCATTAGCAATTCTTCCCGGTCGCGCACCAGGATGATTTTATGATCCCACACCTTTTCCAATTCCTGCTCATTCAATTCGTAACTGAACACCAGCCCGATGTGTGGCACTTCGGTAAAGGAAAACAGAACAACTTTCACTCCGCGCTTCAGTGCATAATGCAATTCCTTTTCAATTTCCCGAATTTCCCGCTCCCAGCAAGAAAGATAGATTTCCTGTCGGGCTTCCTGAATCATTTCCTTTGCCTTTGAGATTAGATTGGTGTAACCGGTGATGTTCCACAACTGTTCGGATTCGACATTGGTATCCAGCTCAGAGAGACTTTCACGAAATTGATCTATTTTTTGCTGGTAGCGTTGCTCAATCATTTTCAGAAACTGGTCTGGTGGCAAAGGTATATATTTTTCCGGTCGGGTGGAGAGTGCGCTTACGGCACCAACCGTTTCCAGCCGGTTAATCACATCATAAATTGCCGAGCGGGGCACGCCGCTGTTTTTACTCAATTCGTAGCGGGTTGCCGGGTAATTCTGCAACAAAGAAACATACGCCCGTGCTTCATATTTGGTAAAACCCAACTCACTCATTTTTGCGGCAATACGGTCAAGCATTTAAGAAACTCCTTTTAAAAATCTTCAATCCCTTAAAGTAAATAACATTTCACCTTTTTTTCCAATGGAGTTGACTCCCATGAATAATTTCAAATTTCCAACTTCGCACTCCGAATTCCGAATTCATTTCACCCTTTCACACTTCCCAGCGTCAGCCCGGAAACCAGCCAGCGGCTGAGCAACATAAACACAATGACTACCGGAACACTCACCATCACCGCCCCGGCGGAATACAATCCCCAGGCAACTTCCATGTTCGATTGAAACAGTTTCAATCCTAACGGCAGAGTAAACAAATCACGATTTTGAATCAAGACCGCCGCTACCAGGTATTCCGACCAGGCAGTCATGAAAGAAAACAGCGCAGTGATTGCCAGCGCCGGCAGCGCCAACGGCAGAATAATCCGGTAAAACGAGTAGAACGGTCCGGCACCGTCAATCATGGCGGCTTCCTCCAAACTGTAGGGAATGGTGTCGTAGTAGCCCTTCATTTGCCAGATGGTAAAAGGAAGCGCAGTTGCCGAATAGGCAATAATCAGTCCCAGGTAAGAATCATAGAGACCAAGCTTGATGAGCATAATAAACAACGGCAGCAACAGCATGGTTACCGGGAACATCTGGGTGGTTATGATGCCAATCAGGGAAGCCCCCCTCCCCCGGAATTGATAGCGGGAGAAAGCGTAACCCGCCGTAGCAGCCAATCCAACACCCACCAGCGTGACAAAAAATGAAATAACCACACTGTTCATCATCCAGCGTAAAAACGGTTCTTCAAAAAATAATTGATAATAGGATGAGAGCGTAGCGTGAGAAGGAATAATCGCCAACGATCTCGACAACAGCCTGTTACCCGGTCTTAACGAGATGGAGATCACCCGCAACACCGGGTAGATAGAAAACAGGGTCCCCCTCCTTACTAAGGAGGGGGCCGGGGGGAGGTTGCACAAACAAGCAATCCGCCACACCGAAAAATGCCTGCACCAAAGCCAACACTCAACAGCAAAATCGTGCCTAATCCTCAAAACTCCCGATTTCTTTCCCCGACATTAAGCGACCGAGAACTTTACAAATTCCGGTTGCCGAAGACAGGCAACCACCCCCCTGCTCCCCCTCCTTACTAAGGAGGAGCAGGGGTGGTTGTCATTACCCATAAACATTCTCCGTCACCCGTGTTTTCTGAATAAACCGCCATCCGAACAGGAACAGAATGGCAAAAATGATCATCGAGAATGCGGCAGCATAGCCCATTCGGAAATAGGTAAAGGCAGCTTTGTACACCCAGCTCACCAATATGTGAGTAGTATCGGACGGTTCGCCGCCATTGCTTACCAGCCAGACCACGTTAAAATTGTTGAACGTCCAGATAACCCCTAAAGTAATTGCCGGCACCATTACCGGTTTAAGCAGCGGCATGGTGATATTCCGGAATTTCTGCCAGGGGCTGGCGCCATCGATGTCAGCGGCTTCGTAAAGGGCATCCGGGATACTCTGCAACCCGCCCAGGGCGATAATCATCATAAAGGGGAAGCCCAACCACACATTGGTAATCAGGCAGGAAGCGAAGGCACCCCACTCGGTTGAAAGCCAGGGTACCTGAAAGCCGAAGAATTTATCCAGAATCAAATTGACCGCACCGTATTCGGAATTGAACATCCCACGCCAGGTGAGCGCCGTAATGTATTGCGGCACCGCCCAGGGCAGAATCAGCAGAATCCGGTAAA
Organism: Candidatus Zhuqueibacterota bacterium 4484_188; assembly: GCA_002049825.1. GTDB lineage: Bacteria > Calditrichota > Calditrichia > RBG-13-44-9 > RBG-13-44-9 > 4484-188. Next base: position 6,180 of record MVCZ01000107.1, on the reverse strand, counting down.
TCGATTTGCCGCGAATATTTTTGCTGAGAATTAACGCCAGAAACACACCAATGCCCCACCAGGTCACGAACCGCCCAGCTAAAACATTTAAACATACAAATGGCGCTCAACGATAAAACATTGCAGCCGCCTCTTTTCGTTCACCCCCATAGTGCATGTTCACCCCCATAGTGCATGTTGCACAATGAACAACCGAGGACCTTAACAAATTTTGGCTGCCCCACCCGGCAACCACCCCCTTACTCCCCCTCCTTACTAAGGAGGGGGCCGGGGGGAGGTTGCACAAATACACAATCCGCCAGACCGAAAAATACCTGCACCAAAACCAACGCTCAACAGCAAAACTGTGTCTAAACCTCAAAACTCCCTATTTCGTTCCCCGACATTAGGCAACCGAGAACTTTACAAATTCCGGTTGCCGAAGACAGGCAACCACCCCCTAGCTCCTCCTCCTTACTAAGGAGGGGGGCTGGGCCTGCCTGCCGACGCAGTCAGGCAGGGGGAGGTTGTCTATTCCCGATTTTCCCGAATCAGCTTCAGTGCTAATTTCTGCATCTCCACTGCTGCTTTTTCCGGTGAAATCTGGTTATTAAAAATTCCCTGGTAAGCCGGGCGCATGGCATCCCAGATCCAACGCAGTTCGGTAATGACCGGCATGGGGCGCCCGACCCGCATCTGATCCAGCGCCTGGATCCATAATTCGTTATTTCGCAGATCAGGTACATCGATTGCATCCTGGCGCGAAGGAATAATATTAAACTGCCGGGCGAACTCCAATTCTACCGGTGTGGAGGTTAAATAGCGAACCAGTTCAACCGCAACCTGCAAATCCCGGCCCTTCAGGTTTACATTCAACGAATACCCCAGCGGAGAAACGATTGGCGTGGGCCACAACCCGGTTTCATCGATTTTAGGAATCCGCGCCAGACCAATGTCAATACCGCTCTTCAGGTAGGTTCCCCACGACCAGGGCCCGTTGATAATCATGGCAACACGACCGTCCAGAAACAGCGCATTTGCTGTCTCGTAATCACATTCCTTCGGGATGATTTTATATTTGTTTGCTAAATCATAAATCAATTGCGCCGCTTTTACCACCGCCGGCGTATTCAGTGTCGGATTGTCCTGGTCATCCAGAATCCAACCGCCATATCCCCCGATAAAAGGTACCGCAAAAAACGGCTCGGTATAATTCCACGCCAGCGCGTAGGTATCGGGTTTGCCATCCCCGTCGAGGTCTTTTACCAGCGTTTTGCCCATCTCAATTAATTCGTTTATGCTGACAGGCGGGTGCGGCACTAATTTTTTATTAAAAACCAGACACAAATGATTTCCCACCCTGTCGGCAATTTGATAAAGATGTCCCCGGAAATAAGTGTTTGCCGGAAACGGTTGGGTAATAAAACTGTCTAAGAACGAAGCGGGAAACAAATTTTCAAGGGGTTGGATCACCTGCAATTCAGTTAACGGTCCCACATTATCGCTGGCGCCGTGAACAAGCGCCGGTCCTTTACCCGCCAGGGCGGAAATGATAAAATTGGTGCGTAACTCCTCCGGTGCGTAAAACAACTGGATGAACTGATAATCGGGAAACTGCTTTCCGAAATCATCTAATTTTTGTTGCAGCAGATTTCGCTCAACCGGTCTCAGGGAAGTCCAGAGAATGATTTTTCCGGGACTCGATTTCGAGCAGGTCAAAATAGTAAGCAGTGGGATCATCAGGAAGATGATAAGAAAACAAATCGTTACCCGGTAAAGTTGTCCGCTCTTTCTTTTTCTCATTGAATTTTTACTTCTTTGGACAAATGCCTGAACCAATTAAAATAGAGACCGATGGAAAGTAAAATCAAGATAACCGCCAGCCAGAAGAACTCATCCCAACGCTTAAAAATAATCGCCATTCCGGTTAAAAACAGAACTACCTGCCAGGGCACCGCAAAAAAGGTTGACAGAATATCACGCCGGTTCTCGCGGTTAATTTTTTGCATAATTTCACCGGGGAGTTTTTTACGAACGGGTCCCCAAAAACCAAACGGGCGGGTGCGCTTGTAAAATTCGAACAGCACGTTTTCATCGGTCGGTTTCGAGACATAGGTACCGATGACCATACCAACCAATGAAGAAACCGTGGCGATCATAACAACCCGGCGCCCAGGCTGGAAGTAATCCAACCCCAGATTTCATTAATATTCCGGATTGCCAGGGTGAAAAGCAATCCCAGCACCACAATGATGACTGATGACCAGCGGCTGTGGCGCATGAGTTGTTTTTTAGTTGCATTGGGATTTAAATAAGTCTGGTAAATATCTTTCACCCAGTAAGCCGCTCCTGCATTTACCGTCGAATCGAATGTTGACATTGCCGCAGCCATTAAACCGGCAACCAGCACACCTTTAATCCCAAAAGGAACCATTTCGTTTATTACCACCGGCAGAACGGTTTCCGGGTCCTGGATGTTTCCGAAAACCACGCCCATGATGGCGATAGCGGCAATAAAAGGCCAGCGAAAAGCCAGCAGAAACGTCCAGAACAAAGACAACAAGCCCGATTCCCGGTCGCTCCGCGAAGCAAAAAACCGCTGAATCATGTACTGGCTGGTGCCCCCGCTGCCCTCGATGGTTACCTTGATCAGGTAAAACAGAATGGCGATTCCGAAAAGATTGTAGATGGAATAGGTAGATTCTGCCGGCATATTCAGTTTCCAGGTGGGAATCATACTGGTCCAGGCTTCGCGGGTAGTTTCGATGGGCATAAAGCCGCCACTTTTTAGCGGTACTGAAACGCTGAACACCTCGGGCAGGTTAAATTTAAAAAACGCCAGTGCACAGACAAAAATAATCGTTCCAAAAATCAAAATGCCTTGGAAGACATCGGTCCAAACCACGCCGTACAGCCCGCTGGCAACGGTGTAAATCATCGCCAGGGCAATCATCAGTGTTGCTGCCCAGAACTGGGAAGAAAGCCCCCAGAAGGCGGGAATTCCCAAAAATTCGCCCACAAATTTACCGGAACCAATGGCAAAATAGGTAATCATAGCAATAGTGACAATGATGATTGAAAAAGCGGCAATAAGCCGGGCAACATCTCCCTGTTTGTCTTTACCGAAGCGAAAATGCATCCACTCCGCCAGGGTCATCACCAGCGCCCGGCGATTCCATTTTCCCTGGAAAATCATCAGAAACGCCATAATCAGAGTCACACCGCCGCGTATCTCGATGAAAAAACCGACCGCCCCCAGTGCAAAAACAAAAGCGGTATTAATCATGGTACCGCTAATATCCAGGTTCGAGGACATGCCGGATGCGCCCAGCGCCCACCAGGGCAATCCGCGTTCACCCAGAAAATATGAATCGATACCAGCGGAAGCCTTTCGCTGAAAATATAAGCCGATACCCACCATAGCAACTAAGTAGAGTATTACTATTCCATAATCCAGAACGGTCATTTTTCACCTCGGTTAAATAAAACGCTTCTTAGTCGGGAAAACTTAAACCACATTCTTTGAACGAATTCCGGAATGTAATCGGACAAAACCTTATTTCTAAACAGTATTAAGAGACCCAAAACGCTTTGTTTTGGGTCTCTTTGAAACACAATTACAAGAAATTCACAACATCCCTGTTCAACAAGGGGAACTTATTTCATAAGGACCATTCGCATGGTTTTATCATAATTCTTCGTTTTCAGACGGTAAAAATAAATTCCGCTGCCAACGATTTGACCATGATCATCGGTTCCGTTCCACAGCACCTTGTGGGCGCCGGCTTGTTGTTTACCACTCAACAAAGTGCGAACCTTTTGACCCAGAACGTTATAAATAACCAGATCCACTTTCATCACGCTCGGCAAGACAAAATTGATGGTGGTAACCGGGTTAAACGGATTAGGATAGTTGGCGCTCAGACGCGGGCGGGTAATAACGGTGACATCCTGAGGATTGTCGATGCCCACGACATGGTTGTTGAAATCCCATCTCCAGTAAAATCCGGGATTGATGGAACCGAAATCACTCGCAATGGTGAACTGTCCCTGGCTGTCGTCGATATTCTCGATGTGGTTCAAACCAAAACCGGTGCTTCCGCCTTCGTTGTCGCCGGCATTGATACCGAACTTGAATTCCTGCCCGACGATGTCGCTGCTGTCAGGCGAGAACAGCACCTGGAAAGCATAGATGGAATCGCCGGCGGTCATATCGCCGTGAGTTCCGTCGTCAAACATTTTGTAGGGTGCCAGGTTGATTAAGTCCCAACCCTGCCAGCCGCTGGTGCCGTTTCCGGGACCATTAATATAAACGCCCCATACGAAAATGGAGTCTTCCTGACCGGGATACACCCAACCGAAAGGCGGGTTACTCTGGATATTCTGAATGGTATCGCCAGCCAATTTCACCTGCCAGTAGGGAGGACGCAAGTCGCAAGTATAAGTAACCAGCACATCCTGGCTGATCGGACTGGTGTTCTGGAAACGCGGCATACGGTGCAATGCAGTATTGCTGTTTTCAATATCCTGGGCTTCCACCAGTGCCGGTGCCGGATCCGGAATCATTACTTTGCGTTTTTCCTGCGAACTGGTGGAAGGATCGTTAAAATCGAAAAAAACTTCACGATATTCATTTCCACCCTTCACAAGATAGTATTGATATTGCAAATCCTCACCTAAATGCACTTTCTTTGCCGAATCGGTTACCGAATAGAAATTGGTAAGCGGTTCGTTCACCAGCGTATCCTCTTCGAACAGTGCGGTGCCATTATAGCCCCATCTTACAATGAGCGTATCGCCAATGCTAAAGCCATTTTCGTTGATGGCGCGGGTCATGTCGGCACGGAATTTCACCATCACGGTATCAGCACCGGTTGCGCCTATATAAGGTGCATCATTCCACCATCTCCAATAAAGGGTGGTGTCCGGCTTGTCAGCAGAAACCACAAATGATCGATTACCACCGCCGGGCAAATTTTCCCACTCGATAACCGGTGTCAACGTATTCTTGTCAACAATGACGAACTTATATTCAATGTTTTGTCCGACAGTAATAGAATCCTTGGGAATTCGTACCCGGGTAGAATAGAAATTTTCAACCGGGTAGGTAAATTGTCCGGCATTATCTGATGGCGTTTCCGGGCTCATAGCCGCCAGCGTGCTGTCGCCATTCCAGGTTAAATCGCCCCATGAACCGGGCCAGGTACCACCTTTTACCATCAGAGTCTGTGTTGTGGGGTCGAACGGCTGATATGCTTGCATGTTCACCCGGAACCAGATATCCATGGAATCGGTGGGCGTGTAGGGAGTGAAAAGAGGATCGTTCCCGGTCACTTTGTTAAAATACTGTAAGGGTAAAATGGTATCATTCACTCCAATAGTAAGTTCACGGTTCGTAGATCCGGTATTTAGATTACTCTCCCAGCCATTCCCATTTGGATCACCGGCAGCATTGGCAAAAAATTTGTAATAAATGGTAGAATTTGCCGGGAAAGAAAGTTTTACTTCCCAGTAATCACCACCAATATTTACCAGATTTCCACCGGTATCGCCACCCCAGGTTAACGGGGCGGTTCCGCCACGAACCTGAAAGACCGAATTGGGTCCCATGGTGTCGGGCACAGTCGAAGCGTTCACGCGGAAAGTGACATTCACCTGCGCGCTGACAACGCTCGCAGCCAGTATGATCAACAACACTGACCACATTACTGTAAACTTCTTCATAACTACGGCTCCTTTGTTTAATTAGAACAATTAAATTAATTAAAAAGAAAATCCTAAACCTAACACATGGATTTGCTCAAGCAATCCATAGTCGTTGTAGGCATAATCAAAACTTACCTTTCCCAATCCGGGGACAAAATATTTAATTCCCAACCCGGCAGTAAGTCCTTCTTCTGTATCTGTGGAATTATCGCTGGGAATCACCGCATCGCTCAACATCATCAGCGAGGAATTACCCATGCGTAAAATATCCATAGAAGCACCAACCCGGTAAAACAGCGGCAGGGGCCAACCCACGGTTCTCAGCTTGGAACTGATATTGGGATTGTTTCCCAGGTGGTCCGGGTCTTGATCGAAGGAATGCACTAAATCCTTTCCGTCCAGTTGCATATCGGTACCGAAATTGGAAATACTCATTCCCAGGCGCATGCCATTGAAACGGGTAAAATAAAGTAAGCCCACATCTACTGCGTAGCC
>MVCZ01000106.1 GCA_002049825.1 Candidatus Zhuqueibacterota bacterium 4484_188 | reverse complement strand
CGGTGCTTCTATTTGGCAACTAAAAAAGAAAAATATTTACCGGGAACCTTGACAAAAACTAAATCGTTTCTTAAATTGGTAATGGAAATCATTTTCAATAAGAAAGGAAATGAATGAAGGAAGATTCCGGGGCAGGGGACTGCGCTTCACCGAACCGCGCCGGGCAATTCTGGATGTGCTGAGTACAACAACCGATCATCTGAGTGCCGAAGATATTTATCTGGCTGTTCATGGCGACTACCCGGGAATTGGTTTAACTACGGTGTACCGCACGCTGGAACTGTTGATCGAGATGGGGCTGGTTTACCGCTTTCAATTCGGAGACGGGCGCAATCGCTACGAGCTGATTCAGAACAGGTTGAAACCCGGGCACCACCACCATTTGGTGTGCATCAACTGCAAGAAAATTATCGATTATGGAGGCGGGAGAGGCAGAAACCGATTTAGTTCAGGCTCGGGGAGAAAGTAGAAAGCCGGGGTGTAATTTCTTTTTTCCCGGCTAAATGGAGAATGACTTGCTAACAATTATTATTGACAAATAAGGATGTGAAATATGAAGATTGCTGTATCAGCGACTGAAAATCATTTAAATGATTATTATTGACAAATAAGGATGTGAAATATGAAGATTGCTGTATCAGCGACTGAAAATCATTTAAATGCCCCGGTTGATCCGAGATTTGGGCGGGCGGCATATTTTATTTTTGTTAACCCTGAAACACTGGAAAGTGAAATCGTTCCGAATTCTAATGTTGATGGCTATGGTGGCGTGGGTGTTCAATCTGCACAATTAATTATTGAACGTGGTGCGCAGGCTGTTATTACGGGAAGCTGCGGACCGAATGCGTTTCAGGTCTTAGAAGCCGGTGGAATTGCTATTTATGAGGGCGAACAGGGCACTGTGAAGGAAGTAGTCGAAAAATTCAATAAGAATCAGTTGGTTCCGGCTTCTATACCAACCGGTCAGAAAATAACGCGTACCAGTCGGTCTGCTCAGGTGCGGGGAGAACGATCGTTGGGCGCCAAAATGGATGTTGCATCGACGCGCAAAAATGATAGCATTCCGGTTAATCAGGAAACAGAAAGTATCTCAGAACAAGAAGCTATGATCCTGTTGCAGAAAAAGATAGACAGTCTGGAAAAACAGTTGGAAGATGTGAAAAAGCAATTAAGAGAATTTAAAAAAGAGAGTGAATAGCGGGTAAAAATTATGATTATAGCAGTTGCATCCGGGAAAGGTGGTACCGGCAAAACCACTGTTGCTACAAACCTGGCTCTGGCTCTACAAAATAGTGTGTATCTTGATTGTGATGTTGAGGAGCCAAATGGTCATTTGTTTTTAAAACCGGTGGTCGAGAAAAGCGAAACAGTAACCCGCCCGGTTCCGAGAATTAACTACACCAAATGCGATTTTTGCGGAGAATGCTCCCGGGTTTGTGAATCTCATGCGATTACCGTGTTGCCCAATCGGGTTTTGGTTTTTGATGAATTGTGCAACAGTTGTGGAGCGTGCACTTATTTTTGTCCGCAGAACGCTATTTGGGAAGAGAAAATTCCCATGGGCGTTATTCGCATTGGGAAGGTGTTGCCCGAAAACATTGGTTTTTTTGAAGGGTGTCTGACAATTGGTGAATTATCGCCAAGCCCCCTGATTGGCAAGGTGGTTCAAAAGATTGAGCCGGAGAAGATTAATATTTTAGATGCCGCACCGGGTGCTTCCTGTTCTATGATAGAAACGGTTAGAAATGCGGATTATTGTTTGTTGATTACGGAACCAACTCCTTTCGGGCTGAATGATCTGGAACTGGCGGTTGAGGCTTTGAAAAACATTGAAGTTCCGTTTGGTATCGTAATAAATAAAGCCCGTAGTGATTCGACTATAATTGACGCATACTGTGAGGATAATAATATCCCGATTTTAATGAGGTTTCCTTTTAACCGTCGATTAGCCGAAGCGTATTCTAAAGGTGAATTAGCTGTGCGGGTTTTCCCGGAATTGAAAGAACAATTTCAAAATTTATTCAATGAAATTAAACTGCGCCTACAAACTTCTGTGAATGTCTTGGACGGATAAAACCGGCTATTTGGTTGGAATGCCGGCGGAAAATAATCCGGGTTAAAAGGGGTTTAAGGTTTAAAAGAACATTAAAACCGAGAATAAGAGTATTTTTATGAAACAGGTTGTAATAATCAGCGGAAAGGGCGGAACGGGAAAAACAACCCTTACTGCTGCTTTCATCGCACTTTCTGAAAACAAGCTGGTTGCCGATTGTGATGTCGATGCGGCAGATCTGCATATTTTATTGAATCCGGTCATTCATCAATCACATGTTTTTATTGGTGGTAAGAAGGCAAAAATTGATCCGCAGCGGTGCACCGAATGTGGACTATGTGAAACATATTGCCGATTCGATGCTATTCATAATTTTGTAGTCGACCCAATTGCCTGCGAAGGCTGTGGTTTTTGCGTCCGTCTTTGTCCTGATGACGCAATTGATTTTAAAGTTGCTCCCTCGGGTAATTATTATGAAAGCGTGTTTGGGGATAGTGAGTTTTTTCATGCGAAACTTATTCCCGGCGAGGGTAATTCCGGAAAATTAGTAAGCCAGGTGAAAAAGCAAGCCGAAAAGACAATGAGAAATAACAATCGGGAGTGGTATTTTGTAGATGGTCCCCCGGGGATTGGCTGCCCGGTGAATGCCAGTTTAACCGAAGCTGATTTTGTGGTAGCGGTAACTGAACCTACTATTTCCGGATTGCACGACTTAGAGCGGTTGATTAAACTCATTGAACGATTTAAAATTCCTACCGGGGTGGTAATTAATAAACATGATTTAAATCAAGAGATGACGCAACGGATTGAACGGTATGCAATTAAATCGGGATTAACCGTTTTAGGGACCATACCATTTGATGAACAGGTAGTCAAATCGCTGTTGCAGAAAAAAATTATTACTGAATTTCCGGACAGCATAGCTGCACGGGAGATAAAAACAATCTGGACATCAATTCAACTTCTTTTAGACGAACCTAAAAGAAGTTACACAGATAAAAACATAAAAAACTGAGGAGGAAGTAAAATGCCAGGATTTGACAGAACGGGACCTCTGGGCAGAGGACCAATGACCGGAAGAGGTATGGGATATTGTACCGGAAGAGTCGGTCGTGTTCCTTATGGAATCGGCTGGGGTTATGGTGCCGGTTGGGGACGCGGTTGGCGAAATCGGTTTTATGCCACCGGTGTTCCAGGATGGGCATGGTCGGGCTACGGACGTGGATATGGTATTGGCTGGCGTTACGGATATGCACCGGGTTTAACGCCCCAGGAAGAGATCGATTTACTCAATGCCGAGGCGAAAGACCTGGAACGTGAGCTGGAAGATATCCGTCGCAGGATGGAGGATTTAAAAAACGCCCCGTCCGGGCAGGACAGCACGAATGATTAGTACCGGACAAAAGGTTTTGCGGGTGAGTCGATTAATGTGGTGATTTGGGAAAACAAGGAGGATGGAAAATGCAACAGGAACATTTCGGTGGAATGGGAGGTGGCGGTAATTGTGTGTGTCCGAAATGTGGTTTTGTCGCACCTCATCGCAGCGGTATTCCCTGCCGGGAAGACCGCTGCCCGAAGTGCGGCGCCAAAATGTTACGCGAAGGCGGTTACCATCACGATTTGCTGTTAAAGAAAAAGAAACAAAAAAAATAGTTGAGTTGCTACCGGTAGTTTTTCTAAAAACTAATTGGAGAACAAAAAAGTGATGAGCGTATGATACAGGTCTTCAACCAATCTCTCATGGTGACCGGTTTTGTCTTTGTGATGATGCTGGTAATCGAGTATATCAATGTGTTGAGCAGCGGCAAGTGGCAGCAAAGCCTGGCTCTGCATAAGATGAGTCAATATGTTTTAGCCGGTTTTTTGGGGGCTGTTCCGGGTTGTTTAGGCGCCTTTGTGGTGGTAGCGATGTATTCCCATCGATTGCTTTCCCTTGGCGCAGTAGTCACGGCAATGATTACCACTACCGGCGATGAAGCTTTTATCATGTTGGCTATGATACCCAAAGAGGCACTTATTCTTACTTGTTTACTATTTATTATTGGGATAATTGCCGGATTTCTTGCCGACCTGGTTATGGAACATAAGGGAATCAATACTGTAGAAGAATGCAAAGAATTACCGCTTCATTCGGTTGAGTCTTGCCGTTGTTATCCAAAGGGCAATATTTTACAGCAATGGAAGCAGCGCTCTCCTTTTCGTACAACATGGGCGAGATTGGTCCACCTGAATGGAATTGGATCAGAGTTTCCATACTAATTGTTTCTGCACTGGCTTTATTTGTGGTGACTACTGTTCCGGACCATTTTTTAGAAGAGCACTTGTGGGACCATGTGGTGCGAAAACATGTACCCCGTATTTTTATCTGGACGTTCGGAACGTTATTGGTAATGTATTTTTTGATTCATCAGCTTCATCTGGATAATCTGATTCGGGATAACCAATGGACGATTTTACTGGTCGCTTCACTCGTGGGTTTAATTCCGGAATCCGGTCCGCATCTGGTATTTGTGACGCTTTATTCACAGGGAATCATCCCAATCAGTATTTTATTTGCAAGTTCTATTGTCCAGGACGGGCATGGTATGTTACCACTTCTGGCACAGTCACGGCGCTCGTTTTTGGTAGTGAAGGCGATAAATTTTATCGTTGGTCTTTCGTTAGGAGCATTGGTGCTATCAATGGGATATTAGCCGGCTGTGTCCGTTTTAGTTTTTCATGAAAAGGAACAATTGAGAACAATCAAGCAATAGGAAACAATATGTCCAACACGTATCAACTTAAAATTTATCCTGATGCGGTATTGCGGGATAAATCGTTCCCGGTGCTGAATTTTGACAGTCGTTTGTTCAATTTAATTGAAGGCATGAAGGAAATTATGTACCTCAGGCAGGGAATTGGATTAGCGGCGCCACAGGTGGGAGTATTGCAACGAGTAGTAATAGCCGACATCGGAGAAGGGCTGTTTACGCTGGTAAATCCGGTTATTCTGCATCGCCAGGGTGCGGAATATTTGGAGGAAGGTTGTTTAAGTTTACCTGGTGTACAAGTCGAAATCCAACGTAGTGAAATTATTACGGTGAGCGGATTAACAGTAAAAGGTAAAACTGTTGAGATGGAACTCAGTGGATTGATGGCACGGGTCATTCAACATGAGATCGATCATTTAAATGGTATTCTCATTATTGATTACCAATGGGAACCGAGTAAACAAGTTAAAGAGTTGTAGGGCTGTCGGCTTTTATGTGACAATAAATCTAAAAAACAGGAGATGTGTTATGGCATTAATGATAACCGAAGAATGTATTGCCTGCGATGCCTGTGTAGCAGAATGCCCGAATGAAGCAATTTCCGAGGGCGATCCGATTTATGTAATTAATCCCGATTTGTGCACCGAATGCGTTGGTTTTTACGATGAACCGCAGTGCGTGAATGTGTGTCCGGTCGACAGTATCGTACCGGATCCGGATCATGTGGAAAGCAAAGAAGAATTGCTGGAGAAAAAGAAAAGAACCCACGGTGAGTAGGAAGCTGGTGAATCGGAATTTCCTGGTTTCCTTGGATAGAATGTAAAACCATTTTTTCTGTTGGATTTTTTGGTTTTTGTGTTTGTAAAAATCCGGTGGCGGGGTTTTGAGCGGCAGGTGCCTTTTGATCACGATGGTTAATGGTAAAAAGTGCCGTTTGCCTTTTGATATTTGCTGGGTGGGAGCAATTAATATCTCGTGTGT
>MVCZ01000105.1 GCA_002049825.1 Candidatus Zhuqueibacterota bacterium 4484_188 | reverse complement strand
CCGATAATCCCGGAACGCAGGGACGGGAATGAAATTCTATGAAAGTTCCACCTGTCAATGAAGTTTTACTGGAAAGTTTAGATTTGAAACCGGACGAAATTACAAGCCGCCTTAATTGAAATTTGGGAGTTATTTGCTTGCCTGGCTGCTCCAACGGGCAGGCAGGCTTGGCTTGCACCGGCAGACAGTAAGCTTGTTTTGAGCAGTGTCGAAGGGCTGGTATCCAATATCCGGTATCATTTTATCCGATTGATTGTCTACAGAAAAACGTAAAACCTGGGGCTTCTTCCTACTCTGGTTCAACTCATTTTAAACCAGTAAAAAATGAGTATTTCTTTAGAGGGCAACGCTTTGGGCAGCACATTTTTGAACAATTGGATGGTGCCCTCCAGCCGGATTCGCACAACCTGGTATTCCATGCGCTGTTTTGCATAGTTAGGTAGAGGCGGGGGCAGGTATTGGTACACCCGTTTTCCTTTCAGGCGCTGGTTCCATTCCAGGGTGCTCCACAGGGAGTCGCCGGTGATCAGGCGGATTTCTTTCACCGTGGTGTCGCGGATGACGTATTCCTGGAAAACTTCCGGTTCATTCAGCAGGGTAATTTTAATATGAATGTCCACGTAATTGGTATCCACAATCCATTCATCCCATTCATTCACCAGGTAGGGCGAAATGGAAATCGGGTTAATAAACAATCCGCTCACCAGCGCATTGACCAGTGTATCCGATTTCAGTTGACCGGGAATAAAGAACCAGTCCCCGCGCAGGGTTTGGTAGGGATCAATTTTCGGGGGCAGGGGATCCTTACAGCTTGTCGAAAGCAGCGCGAAAAAAACGGCACCCAGAATAATCAGGTATATTTTAATTGAAATGAAATTAGCCGACGTTTTCATAAAGTTGTTTCGTTCCTGTTTGCTTTAAAAATCGTATTCCACTCCCAGCCGGATTCGCTGACCAACCGAATAGGCTGCCGGGTCGTTCAGTTCTCCGCCAATTCTGCCATCCGCCGATATCCACACCACATTTTTCCGGTTGAACAAGTTTCGCACATCGAGGAACAGGGTCGCCCTGCCCGGAATGTTGAGCCACTTTCCGATGAGCGCAGTCAGGTTTAGCTGAACTTTCAGATCGGTAGAATACACATCCAGCATCCTTTTGTTATTCGGGGTTAAACGCTGGTCGGGGTCTTTGGGAAGCAAACCATTTCGACTCCGTGAAGGAAAATAGGTGTAGGGTCGCGGGCTGGCGTAGCGGCTGACCACACTGGCATTCAGATATTGTTTATATTTTAAACTGATGTTCAGATTCAACGTGTGCCGCTGATCCCAACTAACAAAATAGAGATCATAAGTAGGATTAAATCCCCACTGTAAATATTCGAATGCGGCGTTGTCGTGATCGCTCACCGCCTTGGCAATGGAGTAGGTGTAATTCAGTTCGCCCCAGAAAAAACCGGTTGCCCGCTTTTTGAAAACCACCTCGAACGTCTGGGCTTCGGCAAAGGGGGAGGTTACAAATTGCCCGTACCCCCGGTTCTGATCTAACTTACTATCGTAGCCGATAAAAGTGCTCACATCCACCAGGTTGCTGGTCTTTTTGACCGAACCGGTTACGGTGACCGCATAATCATTTGCCAGCGCCTGGCGGTAGCTGATTTCAAAAATTCTTGACTTCATCGGCGGCAGGTCGGGATTGCCGATGAGCGCCCGCTGCGAAAAGCGGAAATCGGAATTCAGCCCGGTGTAGAAATGTTCAAAGAGCGGTGTCTGAAAAAAGACCCCGTAATTGATGAACAGAAAAGAATGTTCCAGCACCGGCATCCCGAAACCAACCCGCGGGCTGAATTGGTGCTTTATGGTCGCTTTGGTCCAGCGAATGGAATCCTGTTTAAATTCCTGGTTTCTGCTCGGGATGGAAATAATTGGCGTCTGGGCGCGCGGGTGCAAAAAATCGTAGCGAAAACCCACATTTACGTGCGAACCCTGCGGTGTTTCCCATTTTGCCTGGACATAGGCTGCCCCGCTGTAGGGATTGTAATGAAAGAAATTGGAATAGTTCAGCAGCGGCGCATCTACCAGCGGTTTGCCCCAGATGGAACGCTGCGGCTCGAATTTCACCAGGTCTTGATTAATGTCGAAGTAATTGAAATCGAACCCCATTCGCAGGTATTGGTTAAAAAACCTGAACGTAGTAAACTTGGTACGAAGTGAAGTAATATTCTCGGTGGCGCGCTTCCACCAGAGGCGATTTCCGCGAATGACATAAAGTAAAAACACGTCGTAACTGTAGGGTCTCAAGCCGTCCAGTTGCTGCTTTTCCAACTCGTTCATACGGTCTGAAATTCGATAAAAGCTTAATTTTGCATCCAGGAAAGATTTTGAGGAAAGATTGTGTGAATAATATAATACACTGCGCAGGCTTTTTCTACCGGTTGCCGGCAAACCTTTCAGATTGTAGCGCCAGGCAAAATCGTAATTTTGTGTGGCTTCGTCCGAAAAGAGCAGTTGTAGTCCCAGTTTCACCTGGTGACTCGCCTGGTAGCGAAGGTTGGTGAGCAGGGAGTACCGGCGATGCAGCGGGCGATCGATGTCCCGGTCAAAATCCCACCAGAAGCGGGTGCCGTCTCTTTGCAAAACGCCAACGCCAAAGAAAGAAAATTTTTGCTGGTAAATCGGGCCGGAGAGGGAAAATGCAGCGCGCTGGTATCGGTTGTCCCGGTTGCCGCCAAACAAATGGTCGTTCTCGTATTTTAATCCGAAATCCCATTTGGGCGTGGGTCGCCGGGTAATAATATTGACCACTCCCGAAGAGGCGTTGCCAAACTCCGGGTCCCAGCCGCCGGTAAGAATGGTCATTTCCTGGATGGCTTCCACCGGCAGGTACGAGCCCAGTCCGCCGCTGATGTTTTCATTTAAGGGAATGCCGTCGATTAGATAAATTACTTCCTCGGAGCGCCCGCCGCGGATATGCCCGCCTTCCACCACACCGGCGCGGGTTTCCAGCACCTGCGCCACCGAGGTCACCGGCAAAGCATTGATTTCTCTTCGCTGCACCAAGTACTGGCTGGCGGTAATATCTTTGCGTATCACCGGCAGTTCAGCTTCCACCACTACTGCTTCGCCGGACAAAGCGTGCGGTTTTAGCAAAATGTTCAGTGTGGTTTTACGGTCAGGGAGAATCTTTACGTTTTTGATAATTTTCTTCTCGTAGCTGATAAGCTGCACGGAGACGCTGTAGGTTCCGGCGGGAATATTATGAAGAAAAAAAGTACCTTCCTGGCTGGTTTGCGTTCCGAAAGAATTGTTCCCAAGGAAAATAACGGTTCCCGGAAGCGCTTCTTTGGTTTCAGCATCCCGCACCTTGCCCACCAGGCTGCCGGTTGTTCCGGCAAACAATGCATCCAATATGAGGAGGCTTAGCGCAAGTGCTTTGAAGTAAACAATAAACCCGTTCATTTCCATCCAAAAAAATTTAGTTCCGAATATAGAGGAAGATTGAAAATCCGGCAAGTAATAAATCAAAATCATGGGTGAGAAATTCGGTTCCTGCCGCCCATTGCAGTCCGTTTGCACACCTGCTAACTTTATAAGGCAGGAAATCTGCGGGCAATTCGGGCTGATTCTCAGACAACAATTTCGCCCGCTTTGCGTATATATCACTGTTCGGACGGCGCGAAATTTTCCTGATCAAACGAAAGTAATATTTGTTCACCAGATGACTTGAATAAACCGAATGTTTAGCGAAAAAAATCCGGCGGTTTTATCGGAAATCCGTGACGACTCCTTTAAGAAAAAAACGGTGGACACTAAATTTTACAACAACCCGGTCATCGGAACCGCCACGGTGCTGCTCTACAAAGACCGGCGGGTGGTTCTGCTCACCTGCGCCCACGTAATCAATTTCCGGGACACCATTATTACCTATTTCAAAGACCCGGAAATCGGGCTTACCAAATATATTCAGAGTGTCGCGGTGAAAGAAAAACAGAGCAATTTTGTAGCGGATTTTCCGGAGCACGGCGAACTGGAAATCCTGGCGCAGGACAGACACACAGATTTAGCACTGTTAGGTCAGAAATTTGAGAACGTCAATCCGATGATGTTTCCGGTTTTCAAATATCCCTTCGGGTTGGCGAAAGAGTTGGAATGGGGTTCCTTTGTTTACATGATTGGGTTTCCCAAAGGCTACCAGATGGTTACCAAGGGGATTGTGAGTCAGCCGAATCGGGATAAAAAGGGCTCGTTTATTGTGGATGCGCTTTTTAACAAGGGATTCAGCGGCGGAGTTGTGCTGGCGGTGCGGGACGGGGTGCCAAATTTTGAGTTGGTGGGCATTGCCAGCTCGGTGTCAGCCGATTTTAAATTTACCCTGAATCCGCCCAAGGATATTGGACGCGGTGGTTACGACCCGCTGCTTCCGTATAAAGGCGATATTTTTATTCGTTTCGAAAAATCAATTAACTATGGCATCACGTTCATTATTTCTTCGGAATCAATTTTGAAGTTCCTCAGGAAGAATCAGGAACCATTGTTACAAAAGGGATATGATATCGAGCCGCTGCTTTAGGACGGGAAATTGAATTGTGCTGTTCAACCGGCAACCGGAAAACACCATCAAAAGAGGAGACATCATGGAAGCAAATATTGAAGAACAAAAAGGAATGGAACTTAGCCAGGACATCCGGTTGTGGGCAATGCTCTGTCACCTGATTGCCCTGGCGGGTTTTGTCATTCCATTCGGAAACATCATCGGTCCCTTAGTGGTCTGGATGATAAAAAGAGAAGAAAGCCCTTTTATTGATTACCACGGGAAAGAAGCGCTGAATTTCCAGATCAGTATGAGCATTTATATCATCGCAGCAGCGATTCTGGTGCTTATCGCTATTGGAATTCTCCTGCTTGTTGCTTTGGGTATTTTTGGACTGATTATGATTGTCATTGCTTCGATGAAGGCGAACAGCCATCCGCTTTTTTAATTAAGATGCAGAACGAAAACTCACGAAAGAATCATGTGCCGGTCATCGCGGGGACAGGGCGACGAAGCCGGTCTGCCAAGCCGGGATCGCAATGACACCACGGGTTTTCGTTCAGACACTAACGAAACGGAAGTATAAATGAAAAAGAAGTTCAGGGTTTTTGTCACCAGCCGAATCCCGGAAGCCGGGTTGCAGATTTTAGCTTCAAAATGTGAGCTGGATATTTTTGCAGATGAAAAACTCACCAGGACGCAGTTTATTCGGCACCTGCAGGACAAGGACGGATTGCTTTGCTTACTCTCCAATCCGGTCGATAGCGAAATCATTGATTCTGCCCCACGATTGAAAGTCATCAGCAACTATGCCGTGGGGTATAATAATATCGATATCCAGGCTGCCACGCGACGGGGAATTGTGGTAACCAACACCCCGGGCGTGCTGACCGATGCTACCGCCGACCTCGCCTGGGCGCTGCTGCTCGCCGTGAGCCGCCGGATAGTGGAAGGTGACCGTATGATGCGGCGGGGAGACTACCGGGGATGGGAACCGCAACTCCTGCTGGGGCAGGATCTGAAAGACAAGACACTGGGAATTTTAGGCGCCGGAAGAATTGGCAGTGCGGTTGCCCGCCGCAGTGTCGGGTGGAATATGCAGGTGCTTTATTTCGACCGTAAACGAAATCCCGATTTAGAGGAAAAGGTTAACGCCCGGTTCACGCCGCTTAACCAACTTTTTGCCTATTCTGATTTCATCTCAATCCACCTGCCGCTCACTGCCGAAACTAACCATCTGGTGGACGAAAAAGCGCTGCGCAGAATGAAATCCACCGCTTGCCTGGTAAATACGGCACGTGGTCCGATTGTCGATGAGGCGGCATTAGTCCGGGCGCTAAAAGAAGGCTGGATTGCCGGCGCGGCACTGGATGTGTTCGAAAACGAACCGGAAATTCACCCGGAACTCAAAAGTTTGAACAATGCGGTGCTGACACCGCACATCGGCAGCGCTACGGTGGGTACCCGCAACGCCATGGCGAAAATCGCCGCCGAGAATTTGCTCGCCGTTTTAGCAGGTGGCAAACCACGCTTTCCGGTTAACCACATTGGGTAAACAGCGCGGCTTCCGGCGGAAAAACTCCTGATGTCGCCGTTTTTTTAACAGGTATTGTGAATAATGAAAAACAAACGAAATATGCCATCCCCACGTTGGTCGGGGGATTCTACAAAAATTAAAAAGCCCTGGATTCCTGCCTTCGCAGGAATGACAATTCTCTCCGGTAGAAAATAATGCTATTCCCGGGCAGGGTTGTCAATCCCGCACAGGTTGGAACCGATAGAATATTTTGGTTTCATTATTTTCTACTCGCCTTGATAAACCGTAAAAGCGCGGGAACTCTCTCAGTTTCCGGGTGTTAATAATAATCCGTTTCTGTCGAGTATAAAAATATACTAAAGGGTACGCCCGGCAGAAATTTTTATCGGGGTTGCACGAGGATCGACCTGAAATGAACCGTGAATTCGGAAACGAAAGAAGGATCGAACAAGATGGGAACAAAAGCCGAGAAAGCCTACAAAAACGCCGAATTTCTGACCAGCCACCATGCCCGCACCATTCGGATATTAGCCGAGTACCTGGAACCGGAAGCCCGTTTTGCCCGGGAAAATGTTAAAGATACGATTGTCTTTTTCGGCTCGGCGCGGGTAACCGATGGGAAAAGCGCAAAGGAAAACTATGAGCAGTGCAAAG
Organism: Candidatus Zhuqueibacterota bacterium 4484_188; assembly: GCA_002049825.1. GTDB lineage: Bacteria > Calditrichota > Calditrichia > RBG-13-44-9 > RBG-13-44-9 > 4484-188. The sequence continues at coordinate 1,758 of MVCZ01000105.1, read as the reverse complement.
AACGTTACAACCGGAAGCCATCCGAAATAAACCGGAAAGAACTCAAAAAAGCCGAAGTCCGGCTGCGCATGTCACACTACTATGATGCCGCCCGTGAATTAGCCCGGCTGCTTACCGAATGGTCGAAAAGCCTGAAGAACAGCCATCACCGCTTTCTGATTTGCTCGGGCGGCGGACCGGGAATTATGGAAGCGGCAAACCGCGGCGCGCTGGATGTGCCGGGCGGTATTTCTATCGGACTGAATATCTCCATCCCCATGGAACAGAATTCCAATAATTTTATTACCCCTGCACTAAATTTTGAATTTCACTATTTTTTTATGCGTAAATTCTGGTTCATTTACCTGGCAAAAGCGCTGGTCGTTTTCCCCGGCGGTTTCGGCACCATGGACGAACTGTGGGAAGTTCTCACCCTGATCCAGACTAAAAAGCTTCAGAAAAAAATGCCGGTAGTCCTTTATGGAGAGCAGTACTGGAAAACGGCGCTCAATTTCGATTTCATGGTAGAAAATCTGGTTATTGATGAAAAGGATCTGAAACTTTTCTATTTTGTAAACAGCCCGCAGGAAGCGTTTGAGCTGCTCCGGGAAAAATTGCGCGAGGCGTTTTTGTAAGGCAGAGGCGATTCCGATACCGGTGGAATCCGGTTAATTTTATCCACTCATAGACCGTGTTTCACTCTACCTCATTCCGCAAACTCCACAAGTAAATTCTGAAATACATGAAAAATTTAGTAAGAATTCACTTACCGGCGGGAATAAAGTTACCAAGCCATTGCCCTATAAGGATGGCTGTCCAACCGGTGCGCGAAACTTTACAAAATTTATCAAATTTCTTTTGCAATTTCAGCATTTTTTTGTTACATTATTATCAAATAATAATCGGAAAAAGCGGTTCTTGCGATAGAGAAGTTTGGATTTAATCTGGGATATTTTCTATTATGCGGCTGAGAATTTCATTGATTGTGGATCGCTCTCGTGATTTGCTGCCTTTGAACTACCGTTATGCCCTGTCAGCCTGGGTTTACAAGGTGCTCAACCGGGCAGACGAAGAATTTACCCGCTTGCTGCATGAGCAGGGCTACAGCCTCCAGAGTAAGCATTTCAAACTATTTACCTTTTCAAATATTTTCCCGGAGCGGTATAAAAGAATAGGCGATCGGCTGAAAATTGTCAGCCGGTGTGCAAACCTGCAATTGTCTTTTTTTCTGGAAAAAGCGGTGGAGAATTTTATTATCGGCTTATTCCAGAGGCAGGAATTCGAGATTGGCGATTACCGCAGTAAATGTAAATTTCTGGTGCAAACGGTGGAATCTCTGCCGCTGCCGGAATTTACCCAAATCATGAGCTACCGCTGGCTTTCGCCCGTCTGCGTATCGCGGACGGTGGAACGGAATGGCAAACGTACGGCGGAGTATTTGCATCCTTCCCACCCGGAATATACCCGGCGGTTTATCGACAACCTGGTGTTCAAATACCTGGCGGCAACGGGCACAACAGGAGAGATCAGGAAAAACACGGGAAATCCCGCGGATTTTAATTTTGCTTATAAAGAACCGGCAAAATCGCACCTGGAAACCATCAAAGCGGGGATGCCCGAGGAAACCCGGGTGCGGGGATATTCCTTCAACTTTACCCTGACCGCCCCGCCGGCACTGCAGCGGCTGGGCTACCTGGCGGGATTCGGAGAGAAAAACAGCCTGGGGTTTGGGTGTGTGGAGCGTTTGGTGATTGAGTGATTTAGTGATGTGGCGATTGG
>MVCZ01000104.1 GCA_002049825.1 Candidatus Zhuqueibacterota bacterium 4484_188 | reverse complement strand
CTGTATTCACTTGCTTCGCTGCTCCCGGCACAGCGGATTTTATCATCCTTTTTTCTTTTTCGCAGTTATTAAGAGTATTAAAGGCAACTCATTAATTTCTTCTTTCGTGTCCTTTATATATTTCATGGGCTGAGCAGTATCGCATTGCTCTTTAATTTTTGCTCGGAGGAAACCTCAGGTTCTTTATTTATCTGCCAAACAACTCCTTATCTTATAGATCAAGAATTATAACATCTCAGCCTGATCTACATATCTATCAACGTCTTTTGGTTAAACTGCACTCAACAAATATACCCAATCGATAAACATGTGTCCCGTTGGCCTGAACCGATGGTCAGTTACCTCATTTATGAAATGGCAATTATTATCGTAATAACCGTTCCAGCAATATGTCCTGCAAATTTCTCCTCACAATGAATGAATACTTCTCTTTTACGGACCTGGTATATGATTCGGTAAGGTTTAAAGTGGATTTCCGAATATTCACGAATGTTAATTCTTTCAAGTTCAGGAAGCAGATGACCACGATCGGTTTCTTGTAATTTATCAAAAATATAATCAGCTTTTCCTATTGAATCATGCAGGGCAACGTATTTATAAATAACATAAATATCTTCTTCAGCATCAGTGGTCAGAAAAACCTTGAATTTCATTATCGATTTCTTTTCTCAATTTTCCGCTTAATATCTTTAAAAGCCGTTCGTGCTGGTTTGATTTTTCCACTGCTGACACTCGATGAACTTTGCGCTAAAATCTTAAGCAAGGCAAGACTTTCCTGAATTTGTTCATAGACATGAATATCCTGAACAACTACTTTCGCTTCACCATTGTGTGTAATGATAAGCGTCTCTTTATTCTTGGAAATTTCACGAAGGATTTCAGATGCATGGGATTTCAGATAACTGATGGGTTTAATGTTTTCACTGTATTTCATTTTTCCCCCGCATATTTTAACTTAAATATAGACCATATTGAGGTCAAACACAAGAATAATTTACATCATTATTGACTTAACTAGCGCTTGAAAAAATGAGTTTTGATTATCTTCACCACTTTTACTTAACAGAATGACGGGATTATTAGCTATAATTTTACCCTTTTCTTTTTCCTGTTCTGAGAAAAAGAAAGGGCGGTGGAAAAATTTGAGAATAATCCAAAACGATTATGAAATAAATTTGAGGTTAAAACGCTCTATAACTTCAGAGCGAGTCTTCAATGCCGACCCTCCAGCAACATGATACATCCCGGGGAAGTTTTCGTAAACACATCGAGGCTTGTTTGGCGGCAGCCAGGAAATTAAATTGCTGCGGTTGAGCATGGGGCAAATGCGAAAATTCAAATGCGAGCCGGAATCAAACATGACGAAATTAGGAATCATTTCCGATACCCACGACCGCCTGTACCGGGGGGTATTCGATGCCTTTGCGGCGGTGGACCTCATTTTACACGCCGGCGATATTATCAGCGAAGATGTTTTAAGCCGATTAAAAAAGATTTCCCCGGTAGAGGCTGTTTACGGCAATTGCGACCTGTATTCACTTGCCTCGCGGCTTCCGGCACAGCGGATTTTATCGCTTGAAGGTTTAAACCTGCTGCTGATTCATAATATCGGGAACCCGAACGACTTTTCCTGTTGGGTAAAACGGGGCGAATTTAAGCCGGAACCGAACCTGGTGGTATTCGGTCACACCCACCGACCGCTGTTTGAGCAAAAAGATGGCTATTTGTTTGTTAATCCCGGCTGCGCGGGAATGGCGTGGCGCGGGCACCCGCCCACGGTGCTGCTGTTGGAAATTGCCGAATCCGGGTGTTGTCTTAATCCTGTTTTGAGACAACACCTTGCTCCTCCCGTAGGGATGGCTACTTGTGCCTGTGGTATGCCAAGCAAGGTGAGCATAATCCCCCAGCCAATAGAAAAACCGCTTCAGCGGTTTCTGCACCTCAACATTTTGTTTCGCAGACTACGTTGTGAATCTTCCAAACGATCAAATAAAAAAGCCCGGATGCAAAATGAACCCGGGCTGAACTTTCGATTGAATTCAACTTACGCGTAAACTTCCTTCTCATTACACTGGCAAACCTTCAGATTCATGGTTTTATATTTCCAGGTGCCGGTATCTTCTGAGAAATAGGATTCAACCTTTTTTACAAAGGTGTAAACATTCCCGCAGGTCGGGCAGGTTGGGGGCTTGCTCACCGGAATAAATCAGGTAATTGTTCGGTCCTTTCAGCCGGGCAGACTTCACAGCCGTTTCGCCAAGCTCAATATTTTTCTCAATGTCGTTTGTCAAATATTCTTTGGTAACGATTCCAATATTTATATAAAAATCAAAAGCCTGTCCGTTTGCCCACGCTTTTTTCTGCGCTACTTTCTGCAACAGCGCCCTGGCAAAATCGGTAATTTTCTTGCTATCCTGCTGTACCGACGATACGGTAAACATATCAGATTCAAGCCTAAAAATATAATCAGTATCAGCAAGAGTTGGCAAGCACAAAGATAAAAATTCGTTGATGGTTTCCCGGTAAATTTCCGGCTCGTTCTTCTCCACCTGGAAATAGAGTTTGACGAAAATCAGGTACAGGTCCAGACCGAAATTTTTAGACCGAACAATTTCCCGCGGGACAATCAGTTCAAATGCGTTCCGGTTTTCCAGTTTCGTTTCGCTGTCCTTAAAACTGAATTGCCTGAGACGCTCCACCGTGCTGGCGTTGGTATAAATAGTTGCCGCCTGGTTGGCAATGGTCTGCAGAATGCGCTTGTCCTGATCGTTAAACTTGTTCGTTTTTGTGCTTTCCAGGCAGATGGTGCCGATCAGCGATTTACTGGTAGCCACCGGCACGGCTAACAGCGAAAAATATTCTCTTGCCGGTGTTTCCTCTCCATCAAATCGGGGGACATAATTTTCTTTTGAAGCAAAGTCTTCCACCCGCAGCGGCTGGTTTTTCCGCATCACCCATCCGACGATTCCTTCGGTCAGGGGAAACTGCCTGCCGGGCTTGAGGTTTCCCGTGCCGCCTTCGATGCGCAGGATTTTCCCTTCCCGGGTGTTCATTTTCCCGGAAATGGAAATCCTATCGCACTCCACTACGTCGGGAATCTTTTTCGACAGGTAACTCCACAAGTCTTCTACGTCGATAATCCGGTTCATCTCGTCGCTTACTTCGAACAGAACATTTCCCACCCAGTTTTCGGCTTCATACTCGTACAGGCGGTTGCTGTTTACCAACTGTGTGCTGATCAGTCCGCCAAATTGTTTCAGTAGTTCCAGGTCTTCATTGCTGAAAGATTCCTGAACGGTTGAGTCGGCACACAGGACGCCGATAATCAGGTCGTTAAAAAAGACCGGCACGGCGGCAAAAGAGCGGCTTTCGTTGTCCTCCGGGCGGTAGTAGGGAATGATCTCGTTTCCTTCGGGAAGGTGATTTTCAATCAGCGGTGTGCGGTTGCGCAGCACCAGGCTGGGCAGTCCTTTCATCAAATCGAAACTTTCAGCAGAAATAAAGCGTTCGGGGGTTTTGGTAATTTTATGCCGGATGGAAAAAAACTTCTTGGAATAGTTAGCAAACAGCAGTACCACGCTTTCCGAAACCAACACTTTCTGGGTGAGTCTCAGGGTGTTGTCTAAAAAACGGTCGAACAATTCTTCCACATTTTGGTCGCTGTCAATTTTCAGCCAGTCCTGCTCGGTCTCTTCCGTTTCGACATCGTTTTCTTCCTCTTCTTCGTCTTCCTCGGTGTCGGCGACATTCAGATAGTGGAGAAAGACGTATGAAATCAGCCCGGCAAAATATATCACCTTGATGATTATCCAGGTGATGCTGTTGGGAAGCAATCCCAGCACAAAAAGTACGATAACGCCAAACAGGACAATCAAATTGCCAAACAGGACAATCAAATATCCCGTCTTTACAGATAAGTTTCTAAAAACACTTTCAAACATCTATTTCCAAAATTATTTTATTATCCGGAAGGGAGCTGCCACTATGTGGCAATAAACACAATGGATCGTTCGCACTGATGAGCGGAATTTTGCCATGCGGGTGTCGCCGGGCTGGGTGTCGAACGGTTACACCGGTTATTTTCTTTTACCCACCAACTGGATTCCTTCCCGATCAATCTGTGTGGAATCGTCGAAAAGCGAGTCCGAATGCAAAGCAGACACATTTTTTCCGGAAGCGACCGAAGAAGGCTGAAAAGAATTAAAGCTATTCGGACCGGAAAGCCGTGTTGCCGCCGGTACCATTGTTTTGTTTTGATTCGATATTTGGGTATTATTGTTATCAGTGGGGTTAAAGACCAGGAAAAGACTGAGCGTTGCTAAAACAAGTGCCGAGCCCATAGCGGGTAATTTCCAATTCTGCCAGGGGAACGGGAACACTCCGGCACGTTCGTGCTGCGGTTCGAAAATGTGTTGATGCAGGCGTCTTTCGAAATCGGGTGAAGTGTGAAAAGAGGGCATTTGCCGCAGGCTTTGCTGAATAATTTTCATCTGGCGAATCGTTTGCGAACAGTCCGGACAGATAGAAAAATGCTCATCAAGTTCTTTCCGTTGGAATGCTGACAGTTCTCCGTCCAGATAATTTGAAAATTGCATCTTAAATTTGTCACAATCAGACATAGGCAAGCGTCTCCTTTTTAGATTGCGTTATTAGGTTCACTCTCGAACAGGAATTTCAAATCTTCTTGCAATTTTAATCGACCCCGGTTAACCCGCGATTTTACGGTTCCTAATGGGATACTTAGAATCTGGCTGATTTCTTCATAGGCGAATCCCTGGACATCCCGCAAAATAATCACCTCTTTAAATTTCGGGGGCAATTTATCAATCGCTTTCTGAATAATGTCTTCTTTAAGCGTGCCATCAACTTTGCGTTCCGGACTGTGATCAGTATCGGGTATATCAAAATCTCGGTCTTCATTGACAAAGTTACTCACCGAAAAGATTTTATGCCGTTTACGCCGTCTGAGTTCCGTTTTTGCCAAATTTCCGGCAATAGTGTACACCCAAGTCGAGAATTTGGCGATTTCCTTGTAGTAGTGTTTGTTCTTGTAAACCCTTAAAAATGTTTCCTGCACTATGTCTTCGGCATCGGAGCGGTTCCCTACAAAACGAAAAATATAATTGAGAAGCTGGTCCTTGTAACGCCGTACCAGAATGTCAAAGGCTTGAACATCGCCCTGCTGAAAACGTGCAATTAACTGTTCATCTGTCACAACCCTTTTGGAGGTTGTTTTTGTTTTTGTCAGCATACAAAAAACGGGTTTTTTACTTTAATCGATTATACAAAGTTCCTGGAAAATTATTTTAACTAATTTATCAGTTCATAGCTTAAAATGTCAAGCATTATTTTGGGACTTGTGGAACCGTCCTTCAACTGTCGGTCTGCCCGGTGGAGTTTGCCCAGCGCCCGCCGTAAATGCAGGGAGTCCCACTTCTGGCTCTGCGCCTGGTATTCCGGGAAATATTTGGAATAAATGCGCAGTTCCCGGGCAATTCGATCGCGGTTGTGAATGCCTGACTTGTGGTAGCCGCGAATTTGCCACAATAGGGAAAAGTGCCGCAGCAACTGCGCGGTAATTTGCTGGGGCGAAACGCCGCTGTCCAGCAAATTGTGTAATGTGAACAGGGCTTTCTCAAAATCCTTGTTCCCAATGAGACGACAAAGCTCAAATACATCCTGCGTTACGTAAACACTGGCAACTTGTTCGATATCTTCCGGTTCGATAGTTTCTTTGTCGGTAAAATATTGAGTGATATGGTTTATCTGGCTGATCAGGTCGGACATCTGCGAACCGACCATGAACAGCAGGGTTTCAACCGCTGCGGGAGTAATTTCCTTGCCCAGTTTTCGGAATTCCCCGGTAACGAATCTGGAAAGTTCGTTCTCCCGCAGGGGAAGCAAATTCACCGCGGTTACCACCGGTTCAATTAGTTTCAACCGCGTCTGGTAAGTGCTCGCAACGCTGCTCATCAGCACCAGGCAGGTTTCGGGAGTGAGCGTGGCGATAAACTTTTTCAGCCGTTCCATCTCGGCTTTTTTCAGAACATGTACTTCCTTGAGTACGATTAGTTTTTTATCTGAGAACAGTCCGCCGCCGCTGCCCAGGGGAATAATCGCATCGATGCCCGTCTCGGTGGCGTAGCGGACGAAATAGTTCATTTCCGGGTCGGCTTTTCCCAGAAATTTTTCCCGGATCAGGTGCAGCACGTTTTCCGCCAGCAAAGATTCCTCACCGAAAAGCAGGTAGGCTTTTGATACGCCCTTCTCCTTTATTTCCCTCAGAATCTGTTGGTAGTAATACACGCCAGCCATAATGTTCTTTCTGTCGGATTAACCGGCAATTTCCCGGTTTTTCCGCTGTTTTTCTTTTTTATATGCCACATTCACCAGGATGAAAAATCCGCCCCAGATAACCGAGAGAATGAAGCACATGACAATGATGGCACTTGTTTCCACGGTTCAGGCTCTCCTTTGAACAAGTTTCCGGTAAACGAAACCGTTGATGATCAGTAAAATAAAAATTGCCGCCGCCCATTGGAACAGGCAGGTGCCCAGCGTTTGCGCGCCGAAGGGATTGTACCACCCCGAAGGATTCCAGCCGATGGAGCGGTACAGCCACCAGGCTAACAGCAGAAAGGCTTCGATGGGAATAATAATTTTCAGGAGGTAATCGAACCAGAAGCCCGGGTCCCATTCCTCTTCATTGACTACCACCACCTCGGTGCGAAACCGGCTTGCCCCGAACCGAATGACCAGGATGGTAAAAAACAGCCCGCTCAGGATCAGCCCTAACCCCCACACCCAGTCCTGGTTCTGAAAAAACTTGAAATAAATTGCCGAGGGCACCCCCATGATTGCTGTAATCAAACTCACCAACGGCAGCGCTTTATGGCGCGGCAGCCCGAAATCTATGAAAATGCGCGTGGCGAGTTCCAGCATGGAAATAATTGAACTGAGCGCGGCAAAGAAAAGCGCCAGGAAAAATACCGAAGTAAAAAACGCCGCAGCGGGCAGTTTGCTGAACAATTGCGGAATCACGATAAAACTCAGCCCGTCGTTCCCGGCGCGCAGGGCGGATTCCGCCTGGGCAATGGTGGGCGCCAGCGAGAATATTGCCGGAATAATTGCCAAACCCGCCAACAGCGAAGCGGAGTTGTTGCCGAAGCCGGTAATAAACGAATTTAAAACCACTCCTTCGTTTTTGCGGATGTACACCGCGTAGGTGAGGATGAGTCCCCAACCGGCGCCGGTTGACCAGGCAGATTGCGAAAGCCCCTCCAGCCACACCTGGTAGTTGAACAATTGTTCGGTGCGGATGGCAAACAGGTAATTCAGACCCACCGCGGCGTTCGGCAGGGTGAGCGAGCGTACTACCCCGATAATCAGCAGTACCAGTAGCGAAGGCAGCAAAATCCGGTTGGCGCGCTCGATGCCTTTTACTACGCCGTGATAAATGATGAAACTGCCAAGCCCCAGTGCCAGCAAATGAAAAATGAGCGGCTGGTAACCGGAAGTAAACGATTTCCAGAATTGCTCGTGGTTCACACCGGAAAGCTGACCGGTGACCGCAACCAGGAAATAGCGCAGCGCCCAGCCGGTGACCACCGAGTAATAAAACATGATGGCGATGGTGCAGAACGCCACGAATCCGCCCATCCAGGTGTAGTTTTTTCCCATCAGTTCCGCGAAGGAGCCAACAACCCCTTTGCGGGTTTTTCTTCCTATTGAAAATTCAACAATGATTAATGGAATCGACCACAGGAATTTCCCGCACCGATTGCCATGCCCACTGTAGCCAGCAGCAGCGCCCACCGCGATGTAAAATGTTCCTGCTTTTCCATGGCAGAATTTACTTTCTTTTAATTTAAACCTTCAGAAACAGAAACCGGATTGATGCGCAATTTTCATTTTACAACCAAAGCACCGGTTTGAATATAAAAAATAATGTGGAATAAAAAAAAGAGAAAGTAGGAAGTTCAGCCGGGAAGCCAGAGCCTGGAATTCCCGGTGCAACCGTTTCCAGTGACTTTTATGTGGATTCCTGCCTGCGCAGGAATGACGATTCACTTCCGGAGACATTTTTGAGGTGGTTAACCGAATGGATTCCCGCCAGTACCTGAATGAGATCATCATGCATCAGGTTGTGGTGTCATTCCTGCGAAGGCAGGAATCCACTTTTTACTTTGAATCTGACTCCGGAGAAATCGCCCAATTCCAGCAGTAATTTTCCTGTTTTCGCAAGCAAGCGCTTCAATGGCAGGAACTTCCGAATAAACCTGGTTCACCACGGAACCGTCTGCAACAAATTTTTAATCAGAAAATCGGTGATAAAAAACATTGTTTTGCCGATTATTTTAAGCTAAAATCACAATCCTGTAATTTACAGGGAGTTAATAGATTTATTTCAGTTAAACGGAGCAAATATGACAGCCAAAGAGAGGTTTTATCCCGGACACCCGATACATAAACATTTACAGAAACGAATCCTGGTTATGGATGGCGCGATGGGTACCATGATCCAGCGCTACCGGCTTTCCGAAGCGGATTTCCGCGGCGAACAGTTTTCTAACCATCCGATTGACCTGAAAGGCAACAACGATTTGCTGTGCCTGACCAAACCGAAGGTCATCCGGGAAATTCACCAGGCTTACCTGGACGCCGGGGCAGACATTATTGAAACCAACACCTTTAACGCCAACGGCATTTCGCAGCAGGATTACCAACTGGAAGATTTGGTTTACCAGATGAACCTCGCCGCAGCACGGATTGCCCGGCAGGCGGCGGATGAATTCAGCACACGCACGCCGGAAAAGCCGCGCTTTGTTGCCGGTTCCCTGGGACCAACCAACCAGACCGCTTCGCTGTCGCCGGATGTGAACCGCCCGGGCTACCGCAAGGTGACCTTTGACGATTTGGTGGAAGCCTACCTGCCGCAGGTGCACGGGCTGGTGGACGGCGGTGTGGATTTGCTGTTGGTAGAAACCATCTTCGACACACTCAACGCCAAAGCTGCCCTGTTTGCTATCGAAAAATATGCCGAGGAAACCGGAAAGCGCCTTCCCATCATGGTTTCGGTCACTATTGTTGACGCCAGCGGGAGAACCCTTTCCGGGCAAACATTGCAGGCATTCTGGATTGCCATTTCCCATGCCGATTTGCTCAGCGTGGGAG
>MVCZ01000003.1 GCA_002049825.1 Candidatus Zhuqueibacterota bacterium 4484_188 | reverse complement strand
CAGTGGTGCTGGGACGAAGCAACATTGTAGGCAAACCAATTGCCATGATGCTGGTTCAGAAACACACGGATGCCAATGCGGTGATTACCATTGCCCATACCGGAACAAAGAACATTTCGGCGTTCAGTCGACAGGCAGACATTTTAATTGTCGCCATTGGTCGTCCGGAGGTGCAAAGAACATTTCGGCGTTCAGTCGACAGGCAGACATTTTAATTGTCGCCATTGGTCGTCCGGAGGTGGTGCGTGCGGATATGGTAAAAGAGGGCGCCGTGGTAATTGATGTGGGGGTAAACAGGGTAGAAGCCGATAACGAAAAAGGGTACCGCCTGGCGGGTGATGTGGCATTCGAGGAAGTTTTGCCGCGGGTATCGGCGATTACTCCCGTTCCCGGTGGCGTAGGACCAATGACCATTGCCATGCTGCTGAAAAACACACTTACCGCTTTCAGGATTCAACAAGCGGAAGGGAAATAATCGGAAAAGTGTTTGGGAGATTAGCGGGGTAATGGACTGGTGGAATAATGGTGTTTTGAGGTATGGGAAAATTTAGTTGTTTCGGCGTCCACGTAACAGCCTCCCCACCGCCTCCTCCCTTACTAAGGAGGGGAATGAGGGGGTTTTTTTAATCATGGGAATGTGACTTATAAACCAACCAATCAGGGGTCTGAAACACCATGCCCAAAAGCACATCTGAGAAAGGAAAATGGGGAGAAGAAATTGCCGCAGTATTCCTGGAAAAAAAAGGATTCAAGATTGTTTTTCGGAATTGGCGGGCGGAACGAGGCGATATCGATATTATTGCCCTGGACAAAAACCACCTGGTTTTCGTAGAGGTGAAATCAGGGTCAGCCGAACCGTACGGACCTTTGGAATTTCGCATAACCCCATCTAAAAAACGCCAGCTTTGCAAACTGGCGCTTATCTTTTTGCAACGTTCGGCAGAACATAACCTTCCGAACAACGCATATCGTTTTGACGTGGTCATCGTCGAAGGACATCCCGGAAAGTACGAAATCCGCCATTATCAGAATGCTTTCGGCTGCTAAACATTCTACCTGATTAAACAAATGAAATTTTTTGTTAGCCGACTTACGGAACAAAATCTTTACAAGCTGCTGTGGAATTAACCGAAAAACCGGAAAACTGGGAGTATAGGCGCTTAATGCTTCTTTAGAACCGGTTTGAGCACAATCGTATACTTTTTACCCAATTCCACTACAATTTTTTGAATGTTTTCTTTAATTACATTTAGTTTATTTTCGCCCCTCCAGAATTTTTTCATATAGTCCGCGGTGTAAGACTGAGGGTCTTTCATCCCGATTGTTTCCCAAAAATCCGAAGGCAGTTCCAGGCGGAGCTCCAGGGAGGTGTTTGGAAAAAGTGTTTTATCCCCTGGGAAATCCAACGGGTCGCCTTTGCTCAGAACAAATGTATTTCCGTCTGAGAGCATAATCATAAAGTTGTCCTGATTATAGCTGCTTGGTATGGACTGCTTCGAATTGTTTATTATTTTTATTCGTATGTCATTCGTTCCCAATTGCGCCCAGGCATAAATCAGCGGATTCATAGCGCTGGTACTTTCATAATAAACACCGTTATGCTCAGAATACCCATGAATAATAAAATACGCTTCATCAGCAGGATTCATACGAATACCAAAGAAATCGTTTAAAGGTCGTTGGCTGGCACAGCTACCCAATAAAATAGTCAGGGTAAGAAAGGTTGTCCCTGAAATAATAAATTTGGTTCTTTTAAGCATCGTATTGCTCCTGTTTAGAATAATATAACCAGCGCGCGCCGGATTTTCACAACTATACTTGATTTTTAATCAGCAAAATTCCGGAATTTTTCTGTGCATCTGCAAAATTAATTATTTTTCAGGGCGATTGATTCAACATTTTGAAACTTGAATTTTTTATAAATTGGTTATATATTGTCGGCGTAGCATGGTGAGGAAAACACCCCTCGCCGGAACAAACTAAATCAAACGACCGGATTAACTGACAGGAAAACCGAAAATGGGCAAGAAAAATTTGCATTATTTGGGTTAGCTGGGTCTGCCGGGTTTAATCGGCTTTTACGGATTTCTTAGCGGAAATTATGGTCTGACCGGTTTCTTTGGTTTATTTGGACTTTTTCGTTTTTCAGTCGTAAACATAACGGATGAAATGCAACACTGAAAACTTCTCCAGCAAAGCTTAGCTACACTGTCGGTAGAAAAAGCCCGGTGCGAATCAAAGCGGAGATTCCGGTAACGCATGTTCCGGCAAAAGAAGGTTATTACTGAGCGCTATTAAAAAATAATTCCGGGGTACATTTTCAATTCGCCGGGGAAAATACACACCCATTAATTGGAGCAGAACCAATGAATCGAAATCGAATTATTGTAGATGCCATGGGCGGAGACAACGCCCCGGAAGAAATTCTGAAAGGAGCGGTTTTTGCCTGTAAAGAAAGTTCTACCCTACAGGTTGTGTTTGTAGGCGACGAGGAACGCATTAAAAAACAGCTCAAGAAATTAGACATAAAAGGTCTCAACTTCGAGATTGTGGATGCCGGAGATGTAATTACCATGGAGGATTCGCCGAAGACTGCTGTTGAAGCCAAGCCCGATGCTTCGATTAATGTTGCCACCCGTCTGTTAGCCGAAGAGAAGGGCTCGGCACTGGTGAGTGCTGGCAATACCGGTGCCACGGTGCTTTCCTGTGCCAAAAATTTGCGGCGGATTGAAGGTGTGGAGCGTGGTGCGCTGGCGGCTATTTTTCCCGCTATGAAACACAAAGCCAGCGACCCCGGCAAAACCATCATGCTGGACGTCGGCGCTACCCTGCAGTGCAGTCCGCTGCAATTGGTTCAGTTTGCTATCATGGGCATTCATTACGCCCGCCGGGTTTTGGAAGTGGAAAAACCACGGGTCGCCCTGCTTAATATTGGCGAAGAAGAAACCAAGGGGCACGAAGGGTTAGTTGCTACCTATTCCCTGCTGAAAAAAATAGAAGACACCAATTTTATTGGGAATGTAGAAGGAAAAGATGTCCTGCGGGGTATTGCAGACGTCATTGTCTGCGAGGGGATGGTTGGCAACATTCTGCTAAAGGCACTGGAAGGTGCAGCGGAAATGAGTGTAGAAACCGGCAAGAGAATCTGGAAGAAGAGCCTGATCGCCAAACTGGGATTTACCCTGCTGGCACCGAAACTTAAGAAAGTGAAGAAACGCCTGGATTACTCGGAATACGGCGGCGCTCCCATCCTGGGATTTGAAAAACTGATCATCAAATCCCACGGTCGGTCAAAAGCAAAAGCGATTAAAAATGCCCTGCTGATGGCGGAACGCTCACTGAAACAGGATTTGGTAAATAGTATTAAAAAAGATGTGCAGCAATATAACCAGGTTCTCTTTTCGGAATATGAAAAAGATATGGTGAATAAACTCTATTAAGCACTTGCAAAACGGGTGATTTTTCAACCCAACATGGCACGAATTTCACGGTGCTCCCCCACGGTTTCATTAACCGGCATCATCCGGGTATTGACCGATATCAGCTTTTCCCCCTCAAAAACAAAATCCGTTTTACCCACCAGTATCCCTGCCCAGCCAACCTGTAAAATACGGGTCGTGTAACCTTTCTTCGATTTCACCACATCCGGCTGGTCCATAAAAGTGTGCGAATGCCCGCCGACAATCCAGTCGATTCCGTTTACTTTGTATGCCAGGTCGGTATCGCCGGGATTTCCCTGGTAGGGTTTGTACCCAAGGTGCGAAAGCACAATTATAAACGTACATCCCAGGTCTTTGCGTAAATAATTAATCACCGATTGCAGCGGTTTAAACGGCTTATGATACGCCACTCCCTTGTGATTCGAGGCTGCCACCAGGTCGGTAAAATGAACACCTACACCGGTAATTCCAACTTTTATCGGTCCGATTTGTGTCGTTACGAAAGTTTTTACCCCCCGGGAAAGCGGCGTCTCGCCAAAATCGTAATTGCAATTTACAATATCGAATTTGGCGTAGTTCAGGGCATCTGCCAACATACTTACACCGTTGTCGAATTCATGATTTCCCAGTGTGCTCACCTGATAACCGCATTTGGTCATGGTTTCATACTCAACCTTCCCCTTGAACAGGTTGAAATAGGGCGTGCCCTGCAACACGTCGCCGGCATCCAACAGCAGAGTATATGGATTTTCTTTGCGAACCTGCTTCACCAGGGTTGCCCGGCGGGCAATGCCGCCCAGTCCCTGGTACCTGCCGCCGTCCATCGGGAATGGATCGATGCGCGAATGCGTATCGTTCGTTTGCAGCACGGTAATTTTAAAGCGGTTCTCTCCGGCTTGCAGATTTTTAATCCACAGGTGCGGAAACGAAACCGCCGCACCGGCAATAACTGATGTCTTAAGAAAATCACGTCGCTTCATGATTTTATTTCCTGTTTCTATTTTTCACCGCGTGGATAATAATCCGCCCGTCGATGGCAGCGCTCACTTCTTTGCCCGATGCCTCCAGTGATTTCACTTCTTCCAGAATCGCATCCCGTAAGCGGACACCCAGGAAGTTACGCTTCACCTGTCCCAGGATACTCAATTTTCTTCGCCCCTGGCTGGAAAGGTAATCGGTAGTGACCAGGTAGTAAATTTTATCCGGCTCGATAAATTTCCCCTGCACGGTCATTTTCTTCAGCGTCTGACCATCGTATTCAAGCCGCATTCCGGCAATGCATTCCCCGCCCACTTCGCCAATCTGTTTTG
This sequence comes from Candidatus Zhuqueibacterota bacterium 4484_188, assembly GCA_002049825.1. Lineage (GTDB taxonomy): Bacteria > Calditrichota > Calditrichia > RBG-13-44-9 > RBG-13-44-9 > 4484-188. The sequence goes on along the minus strand of MVCZ01000003.1, from coordinate 7,019 downwards.
CCAGAGTAACCAACTGTGCACCGGTCATTTCCAAAACAACCAGTTCGTTCTCGAAGGGCATCACCTCGTAAATTTTACCCAGGGTAATGGCGCCTTTGGGAATATTTACCCGCAAACCGCCACGATTGGTAATTGCCACCGAAACCGGGAACGGAAAATCGCAATTTGCCCGCTTCAACATGAGGTCGGCAACAAAATTGTTTAATGTTCCTTCCGGTTTCTTCTTGGTCAGGGCAACGGCGGCATGTCCCACAATCTGCCCCATGGTCCGGTTGAGTTCCGTGCGGTAGGGCAAAATAATTCTATCCATTGCCCGGTCATCCGCCAGCGTGGAATCGATACGAACATTGTGACTGGAAATTTGAGAAGAAATCTCGCTTTGGCTAAATTTCGGCTGTGGCGCGCAGTGGGAAAGTAACAGCGCCGAAAGAAACAGTAAAATCAGGTTCTGAAATGGTTCAATTTTTTTCATGCATCCCTCTACTGAATTCATCGGGAATCTTTTCCTGAGTTTAAGAAATTTATTTGTAAAATGAAACTGAATATGTGAAAAAGATTGGGGAGAAAAAGGGACAGAGGTTTAGGTTCAGGTATAGATATTGTAAGAAGACGGATGTAGCGAGGCAAGAGCAATTTTGACGGCTATTGATTCGTAGCGTAGTGAATATCGTACACCGAAATGGCGACTTCTTTTCCGCGGAAGTTCACCGGGATTGATTTTTTGTGAAAGGAAAAGCCTTCTTCCTGCAGCAGAGAAAAAAACCGCCGGGCAATGCTGCGGTTCGGTTCGCTTAAGTAAACATGCCCTCCCGGGAGCAGCAGCGTCCGAAAGGTCTCGACCAGCGGCCAGAAAAATCGTTTTTCGTAAGCCACATCCGAAGCCAGGATCACCCGGAAGCGTTTTTTCAGGTCGGGCTTGCGCCAATCCATTAATGCCGCCGGGGGCGATGCACCAACGTTCAGCAGCCAGTTCAGTTCGGCAATGCGCAGGGCGTCTTCCTGGTAATCACTGATGGTTACCAATGCTCCCGCGGCTGCGGCGGCAATTCCGGATAATCCCAACCCACAGCCGATTTCCAGCGTGACCATATTTTTTAAAGAAGAAGCGTTCTCAAGCAGAAAGCGAGAGAGCGCCAGGGAAGAAGGCCAGATTTCCGCCCAGTAAGGCAACCTTTCGTCTTTCAGGGCAATATCGTCCGGTGCTGCTGCTGCCAATTGGTCAAGCAACTGATCGACATCCTTCAGCACAAATAATTGAAAGTCCCGCGAACCAACCGTAATAGGGTGCATCTCGATCCGGTATTTACGGGAAAGCCACTGGAACAGCATATCGAACCGCTCGGCAAACTCAGTGGAGAAGGGCAATTTTATTTCCATCGTTCACCAGGTTAATGGTCAGTTGCGGATTTTCCTGCAGCGCATCACGGACAAATTGTGCCGGATCGGTTACATATTTCAAATGAATGGTTTCTACCTCCTCAGGCGACAATTTGGTGTGAACACCGATTACAGCGACGCGCTGAATCAACCGTGCCAATTTATAGGCTTTATGCGAATACAGCAGGTATTTTTTCCGAGGCAGTTTGAGCACTTCCGATAACGGTTGTGCCAGAATATCGAAAAAATTTTTCTTTGCCGAACAGGGCGAAATACCGTTGCGGCATTCGGCTAAAAACAAAATTTTGCCGCCCGGTTTCACCGCGTCTTTACTCAAATCCAATGCCCGCTGCGCGGTGTAAATGGATTCGTCATTGGGATAGCCGCCCGAAGAAACAATTAGCAAGTCTGCCGGTGTTATCTTTTGGCTCATCAGGTGATCCACCTGCACAATTCCGTTTTGCGTCACTTGCTTCAGGTCGCCAAACTGAGCCCACAGGATTTGGTGAGTTTTCTCTATCGTCGCCAGGGCGTAAGCGGGTCGCTTCCCGACAATCATGTGAAAAGCTTCCACCATATCCGCAGCAACCGGATTTGTTCGCCGGTCTGGTTCGGGATGCCAGGGATGCTGCCCGAAGGTCGCCTCATCCAGCAGCGCCAGTGCATGGTTGTACTCGGTGGATTCATAAGCGCAAATGCCGGGGAGGTAATTCTTAACCGCACAGGAATACCCGGCAAAATAGTGATTTTTCATATCCGAAAGGGTGAGAAAAACTTCCGTTTCATTTACCGCCCGATTAACCAGAACCCGGTTGCCGATAGTGGTGATTCCGTACTCATCAAATTCTCCGTTGCGGCTGTCATTCACCAGAATTTTATTATTCCGGATTCCCTGTGCTGCGAAAGCCGATTGCAGTGCATCCTTTATTCTTTGGTTTGCCGGCAGGTTTGGGTCGTGCGTGCCGGAACAGATGATAACGGTAACCGAGGCAGCATTTTTTAAATGCGGCACCAGAACCGCCAGGATATCCTCAATAGCAACATCGCGGGTGGCATCTTCCACCAGGAGGGTCAGTTTTTGTTTTTTCACTGCTGATTGCAGGGCTGGTGCTGCAACCGGGTTTTTCAGCGCTTCCTGCAGAACATCTCTGTTTTCCCGCTTCGCATCAATTTGTTTCACATTGATAAAATGGAGAACGTTCTGTTCAGGCAGTATAAATTCGAGTGTGTTTGAACCGTATTTCAAGGAGTATTTCATAATGTAATATTTTCATCTGTGAGAGTTTTAAGTGGAATATAACTTGACAGGTGATTTATTATTCTATGAATTGTTTTGGAAAACGAACGAATACGGCGCATTAATAATTTTTCTCAAGATAAATATTCTCGCAAACTTGAAATTGTTCTTTTTACATTTGATTTGAATATGACAAGATTCCGAGGTTCAGAAGCAAACCAAACTAACGATTCCCAGGCTATACTTGATGAAAGCCGTCTGTAAACCGGTGAATTTCTATCTAAGAACGCCGTTAAGAAAACCAAATTCTCTTTTCTGAATCCCGCATCCTGAGCAATAGAAAGAAGTGAGGTTCTTCTTTGTCCGGTGATTGGACCATCAGTTGCCACAACCTCTACAAAAATAAACATGGGTGGGGTAGGTCCTAAATCGGCTAATATTATATCGGGCAAATCTTTATCGACCTCTATTTTCAAACCAATGTTACTTGCTAATTCTTTATCCTGTGCCACAATCTTTTTACTTGATTCACTAAGAAAAAGAAGAGCTGGAGATTCTAAAAAATGTTTTGTAAAATCCTCAATAACATATTTGCTTATAACTGAACTTGGTCCCGCAGACATTTTACGTTTTTCACCATTTGGTAATGAAACGAGAATATCCGCGCCATTCTTTATAAGAGAAGCTCCCTGTTGAATAATTTTTATCTTTGCAATAGCTTCGGGTGAAAGATGTTCTTTCTGCCAGTTCAAAATCATTTTCATAAGGGTATTCTTATCAATGCGCTCGTCAAAAAGGTCTGCAAAATCGGGTTCAAGAGAATATCGTGGTTTTGATGAAGTCGTCGGAAGCCCGGTTTTTACTTTGACGGCACCAACCGGTATCAGGCTTTTCCGAATCACATCGTCACGAATTCCTTCCCTGGTATTATTGGCATACCAGGGATTCTGAATATTCTTAAACATTCCTTGTTTTAACGATTTTTCCGTCCAACTAATCCTTTCCGAATAATTCGTTCTAAAAGCCTGGGCATCTGTCATATTATATACTTGGGAAGGTCTTATCCATTTATCTTTTCCAAAGACCGAATCGGTGTAAAGCATTACGAAGATAACCTTTGAACAAAGCTCACTAATTAAAAATTTACGGTTTTGTATCCCCTCGGGAAAAATCAGAGGAAGACGTTTTTTAATAGTTTCTAATTTAGGCAATTTGCATAATGGTTTTGACATTTTCCTCTCGATAAAGTTTCTCAAATAACTGCTCTATTTTATCTTCCATTTGCTCAGATTGAGAAATAAATTTTTCCAGTTCCCTAACTTTTTCGGGGTCTGGTAAAGGAAGAAAGCTTAATTCATAAGCAGAAACAGCAACACTCCCACTGATACATCTGAATAATTCATCAACAATTTTTGAATTAAGCAATTTAGCCATTACTTCAAAAGAAACCTTGTTTTTTCCATTTGATGTGATCACATTCAGATGGTTTTCTATTACAACCCCTTTTTTATAAATGCTAAAGAATGCCTCTGGAATTACCGCCGCAACAATTCTCCGATTCTGTTCCATTGCAGTGGTTCTCTGAACTAAGATACAAGGTTTCCGTGTAATCAAAAACTCCTGATTATTTTTGACTTCAAAAAATGCTTTATGATTCTTTTGAGTGGATCGGAATACAAAAGAGCCATCTGATAAAATGCACTCTGCCCAAATGAGAGGCAACCTGTTTTCCCCTGCTTCGGATTTTAATTGTTCTTTAAATCTATTCCACACTAATTGACCGGTTGAAACAGTAAATCCATAATCTGATAAAGTGTAGTGGGATATGGTAGATTTCAAAAGCAATTCTTTATTAGAATAATTTCTGGGAATAATCCAGGGATATCCTCCACTCATATTCAGCGGATATTTTCCCACATCATTCACGTTAAATTTAAATTCATTTTCCAATGGAGTAAGATTTGAAATCGATACGGAAGACGCTTGAAGGTGAGAATTTTCTTTAAACACAACTAAAGCAATTTCCTGTAAAACCTGGTCAAAAATACCATTTCTTTTATTAATAAAATCAATTCGGACCAAATTATATTTCTGCGAAATAAATTTTCTTAAAGACTTAAAATACTGTCCTCCTAAGAACGAGGTGGGCATAACGTATGCTATAATACCATTTGAATTATTTAAATTTATTGCTAAATGAGTAAACAACCCGTACAGATTGGCGTGACCAAATAAGGATTGAGAATATTTTTTCCGCATTTCTCCTGATAACTTAATCTTACCAAACGGGGGATTACCAATTACGAGATCGTAATTATGATATTCCTTATCCAATATTTTCAATGCATCACCAATCTTAATCAAATTAGGTAATTTTCTACCAACAGTAAAACAAACATCAAAAAGGGTTAATTCTAAAATTCGCTGTGAAATCCAGGCGGCGAAATAATCTACTTCCACACCGGATAAATTCGTGATTAAAACATCCAATAGTCCATTAAAATCATTCGGATTATCCTCTAAATATTTTTCTTTTATGCGAATTGCGATTGGAGATAGAAAAGCCGAACCACCGCACGCCGGATCAATTATTTTGCTATTTTTCCAGTCAAATCCCAATGAATCAATATTCCAAATCAGGCGCTCTACTAAAGCAGGAGGCGTGTAATAAATACCGAGTGCATTTCTAAATTTTTCCGGTAAAAAAGTCGTATATAATAATCCTACCAAATATCCTGCGTGTGCAATAGGTGTAGCTGACAATGTTTCTGCTATGTTTTGTATATGATTCAGCGATTTTTGGTCTAATTTATAATTTATTTCAGGAGGTTCTGATAAATAAAGTGCGGAATAAGTATTTCCTTTTAAATGTAGCTTTGTAAATAAACTAACTACTTCCTTAACAAATGTGCTCGCAAACAACCTGCGCTCTTCCTGGTTGATTTTCGGTAAAATCGATAGAATCACGTTCTTCTGTTCGGCAAAAACAGTGTAATAGATATATCTTAAATCATTTGTTCTAAAAAGTTCTCTCATAAAAAAACAAACTCATTTCGATGACTCATTCAAACGGCTTTTATCCGACTCAAATAATTTAATAAGAAAAATCATTTTTTGCTCTATTCTTTTTCATCAAAATGCTACTTTCGATAGAACCGCAGTGGACTCGAAGCATTTCCAAAACAGGGTATGGCTACTATCGAATTACACCGACCATTCAATCATTTCAAAATCTTCGCTGGGTACGGTAATCTCCACCAGGTTGACTCCGGGAAATTCTTCCAGGGGTTGTCCGTTGAGTTTTAAAGCTACCTGGAAACCCAACACATCTCCCGCTTTAATTTCCAGGTCACGGAAGGCAATCCCGACTTCCAGAATTTTGTCTATTTTAAAAGTGGGTTTTAAAGTTGTCTTGTGCTGAGTTTCCTCCACCATTTCAAATTTTTCAATCACACCACGCAGTGGCGAAATCACCACGGTTATCAGACGGGGTCGTTTAATTGCAACCACAAATTCGGTCAGCGGCTCCGGTCGCTTTACAAAATCCATCCGCAGGTAGAGATGTTCCGCATCGAAACCGACATACAGGCGATCTAAAATTCGGGTAACCTGGTGCATAGCGGTTTGAGTTACTTTTTCCAGATCGTACATTGCTGCGCCCACCCATTCATAGAAATTGGAGGAACGTCCGTCTATTTGAGGCGTGATAAAATTTTTTGGCTGCGTAACCACAAAGCGATCGAAGTGAACCTTTTTGATGGTTTGGTACAGCACCGTGGGAACATCTTTGCCCAGGAGCTGGTAAATTTCCATCAGGTGCTGCCGGTACAACTGATCGAACTCCACATCGTTTTCCGAGGAGTGTTCGTCTCCGTACCACCAGTTCCAGTCTGATCCCTCGGCGATATAAATTTTTTCCCAGGCTTTTTTAATCACTTCCTGCGGGTAGAGTCCGGTTTTTTCCTGCTCCACCAGAAAATCCCTGGTATTAGAAAGAATTTCCCAGGCGGTATTATCTTCCTCCGAACCAATCCAGATATTAAAATTACTGTTTATCCAAGAGCCGGGAAACAGGTAGCTGAGTCCCTCCCGCTTTTTGTTTCTCTGCAGCACTTCGCTGAAGGTCACCGTCTCAATCAGATCGTCTTCAGAAAGCGCAGCATAGAGTCTGCGTAGAAAGGGCTTGCCGTCCCTTTCGTAATATTCCCAGCAATTTTCACCATCCAAAATAATGGGAATAACAAAATCGCTCAGGGCATCCTCGTGATATTTTTCCACCAGTAAGCGCCGGATGGCATGAATGCGAATCATAAAATCTTCCACTGCCGGCTCGGCAGACCAGTTCGCATACACAAATCCGATTGCATCCGAAAGATAATGATCGCGGAAGAAAACATTGATCTGG
>MVCZ01000103.1 GCA_002049825.1 Candidatus Zhuqueibacterota bacterium 4484_188 | reverse complement strand
AATTGAGAAGGAATTGTTAAATGGTACTCCCGCAAGAGGTTCAAAGAAAGGTAAGTAGTATTGAAAACCTGGCGACTTTGCCGAATATTGCCACTGAGATTTTGGAGATGATTAGGAAATCGAGTTCGAACATGCGGGAAATTGCCCGGGTTATTGAAAAAGATGTCAGTGTGACAACTAAAATTCTGAAAGTGTCCAATTCTCCCCTGTGGGGATTTGCCGGTAGAATTGACAATGTGAATCGTGCGCTGGTTATCTTAGGTCTCAAACAGGTTACGGATGCGATCATGCAGAAATCGGCGCCTGGTTGCTGCAGCGCTGGAATTTTCCGGAAGCCATTTCCACGGCTGTGCTGTTTCACCACCACCCGGAGAAAGCACCGCAGCACCGCGACCTCACTTCGGTAATTCATATTTCGGACATGTTGTGCGAAATGTGGGGAATTGGCTTCGACGAAGATACAACCAAATTTTATCTGAAAGAGAATCCGGGCTGGAATATTCTCAGAAATACCCATCCGCATTTGTACAAGATGGATGTGGAAAAATTCACCTTTCAACTAAAGAGTGATATCGATAAAGCGCGCTTATTTATTCAATTAATTGGGGAATAAAACTAGTATGACAACACAGATTGAAACAACCGTAGAAGAACAGGTCGAGGCTTATCAACCTGAAAATTCCATACACTCGGCGATCACCATCACTGACGAATCATTTGCCGAATTGCGTGACTATGTGTACCACCATAGCGGTATTTATTTAACGGAAAATAAAAAAAGACTGCTGGAAAAGCGGATGAGTTCCAGGCTGTCCACTTTGGGGTTTGGAGATTTTTCCGCTTATTTGAAACATCTGAAACAGCTTTCCGGACAGGGTAAGGAATTAAACAGTCTGATTGACATTGTTACGGTGAACGAGACGTCATTTTTTCGAAACGAATTTCAATTGAAAGCTTTGGAGAATGTTGTTTTCCCCGAAATATTCGAGAAGAAAACCTCTAATAACGACCAACTGTTTCGTATTCTGTGTGTTGGTTGTTCCAGCGGCGAAGAACCCTACACGCTGGCAATGATTCTGAACCATCGGTTTTCCGAAAAATTGAAAGAGGTGAAGGTCGAAATAATCGGAACGGATATTAGCCAGCAGGTGGTGAAAAGAGCGTACGAAGGAATTTATAAGGAATTTTCTCTGAAGAATGTAGAGCGGGAATACCTGCAAAAATATTTCACCCGGCGAGGGGATAATTTTGTTTTAAATCAGGATATTCGACGCGTGGTGCATTTCCGGCAAGTCAGTACCATTGATGAAAGTCAGATGAAATCTTTGGGAATGTTCGACCTGATCCTCTGCCGGAATGTGCTTATTTATTTTAAGCAGGAATCGAAAACAAAGGCGGTAAATACGCTTTATCAGATATTGAATCCGGGGGGATATTTATTTGTCGGTCATTCGGAATCACTGTATGGAATTGAACATGAATTCCGGTTTGTGCATTTTGTGAAAGCGATTGGTTACCAGAAACCGGATTTGCCGGAAAGAAAATCTCATCGGGAGGGGGATTAAGCTCTTATGTCCGAAGTGAGAAAGAAACAGCCCGTCCCGGCGGCGGCAGCCCTGCGCTACCGGACGTCACAACAGGATTCGCCCCGGCTGACCGCCAAAGGCAGAGGTGTAGTCGCGGAAAAGATTTTGGCTTTAGCCCGACAGAGTGATGTGCCGGTTTTGTATCAGCCCAAATTGCTGGAACTGCTGATGTCGGTGGAGGTGGAAGAGCCAATCCCTGAAGCTGCTTTCGAGGCGGTTTCCGAAATATATGCTTTCCTAATTGAAATGGATGAAAATTATGCGCGTGTCCTTAAATAAATATTTGCTCGTTCTGTTGCTGCTAATTTTGGGATGTGGCGGCGGACGTAAATTGGCGAAAAATCCGCAGCCCATAGGGTTTGTGCCATTTACCAGTGCAAATGTTGCCGGTGCGCCGGAGGATATAAACAGCCAACTGGTACGCGCAATTCAGAGCAGCGGAATACTTATTTTGCATCCGGTTGATTCAATTCCCGGTTTTTGGAATCTGGCACAAATGCAGGTGGTAAAAGATTCGGCGGCGCAGTGGGTGGTGACCGGTCGGGTGGATTATGAAAATCAGGCGCCGGAAAAGGGTAGTAAAATACCCTTCTTGTTGAATAAACCGGGCAGCGCCATTTCGGTTAAAATAACCTATCGGCTGTACAACCGGGAAAAAGGCGGCTGGGCGGATATCGGAGAGATTGTGGTGAAGAAAAAAAAGCCGGGGGATTACCAATTGCTGGAATATAACCCGGCGGATCCATCGCTCTCGCTTAACGCCCGCGAAAGACAATTGTTAAGGGACGCGGTATATCAGGAAGCAGCCAATAAATTGCTAAAGCAAATAGCAAAAAAAATGAAGATAAAGTGAGCAAAATGGTTGAAGACCGAAAAAATTATTTTATCAGCGAACTGGAAAACATCCATGAAGTACCTACGTTGCCACAGGTCGCTTTGAAACTGAGTTTTCAGTGTGTTTTACCACATTGAAGAAGATGATTACTTCAGTTTCCTCGGTTTCTGGAAACATTCCGCTGCCACCGGCAAAGTTGCTTCGGTGCTGAGTACCTATCTGAACCTCAATATAAACCAGGCAGCATTTCTGGGGGGGCTGTTGCACGATTTTGGTCGGCTGATTTTACAACTTTATTTTCGGGAAGAATATCAAAATGTGTTTCATTACGCGGATGAAAACATGGTGACTTTGTACCGGGCGGAGTCAGAGGCGATTCGGTTTACCCATACCGAAGCCGGTTACTGGTTGGCAAAGCACTGGAATCTGCCGGAGGATATTACCGGTGTTATCCGCAATCATCATACAATTCAGCCGGATGGGGTTGAATCCGACCCATTGCTGGCGCTAATTCATGTTGCCGACCGCATTACCAACATTTGGGGAGTCGGTATCGAACCGGTGCCGGTTATGGATTCACTTGAAGAAGATGAAATCTGGAAAAAAATGACCGAGGTCTATCCCCGCCTGAAAGAATTTCCGCTGGATAAAATGACCCGGGTTTTCGATATGCACCTGGAAGAAGCCGAAAAATTTGTGGAAGAAATTTCCAGTTTCCAAAAGTTGTCGGAGGACGTAGACTGATGAAGAAGGAAATTAAGATAAAAAATGTTCTGGCTTCTTTATACGACTTCAGCCAACAGGTGCGGGAGAAAAGTCGCGGGCTGGAGAAGGAAATGGAAAAAGTTCGTGTTCTCATTCAGCGTGCGTTCGAAATAGACCTGCTTTCAATTTTTCAATATGATTATTTAACCCGAAGACTGGTACCGCTCTATCTGTACGGCGACCCCTATAACCTGGTCGATGCAGTAAATTTTCGTTTAGGTAAAGGAGCAACCGCCTGGTGTGTGCAGCATAAGAAAGCGCTCCTAATAACCAATCTCAAACGTTCCGGAGTCGGGAATCGCTTTTTCGTTAATTCTTTTCTGGCGGTGCCGATAATAATAAATGACTTGTTTGTCGGAGCCATAACAATGGGAGGTTTTCACAAAGACCAATATACAGAAGGAGACCGGTTTTTATTAGAAATTATCGCGCCGTTTCTGGGCGGCATTATTCTAAAAAATGAGTTTGCCATTAAAAAGGAAGCGGCAGAAATAACCGTAAAGGAATAAAAACAATGATCAAGGGATTGAATGTTTCGAAAGCAGGAATGCTACCTCGCCAAAGACAATTAGAAATTGACGCTAACAACCTGGCAAATATAAATACCATTGGGTACAAGAAGGATGAAGTGTTTTTCCGGCACCTTATTGATAGTTTGCAGGCATCCGATGAAAAAAACGCCAAAGTGTCTTCGGCAAGCGGCGAGGTGATCACCGACTTCTCCAGCGGCTCGCTGCGCGAAACCGGGAATCCGTTAGACCTGGCAATTGTGGGCGATGGTTTTTTTGTCATCGATACCCCGGAGGGAAACGTGTTTACCCGTAACGGAAATTTCAGCCTGGATGCCGACGGGCGCCTGACCACCCAGGATGGCTATTCTGTGCTGGGGAGCGGTGGTGAAATACAAATTACCGGAAACGAGGTTCGTATTAGCGAAGACGGGTCCATTCTGGTGGACGGTCAGGCGACAGATACGTTGCGGGTGGTTCGTTTTGAAAATCCAACACTGCTCACAAAAATCGGCGGCACTTATTTTATGGATGAAAATGATGCCGGGATGATGGATGTGGAATCCACCGACTTAAAGGTCCGCCAGGGTTACCTGGAAGGCAGCAACGTGACCGGAATCAAAGAAATTGTGCAAATGATTGAAATTTATCGTCAGTTTGAGATGGGGCAGCGGGCAATTTCCACCCAGGATCAAACCCTGGAAAAACTGATAAACGATGGCGGCAGGTTGCCGTAAAGATTGACCAACCAAGGAGGGCAGGATGGATAAAGCATTAATGGTTGCCGCATCAGGGATGCAGGCGCAAAAAATGACCATCGATATTATTGCAAATAACCTGGCAAATGTAAACACTACCGGTTACAAGAAGAGCGCTCTGATGTTTCAGGATTTACTGTATGAAACCATCAAATCTGCCGGGGAAAATACCGGTGGAGATCAGCGCCGTCCCTCGGCATTACAGGTGGGAAACGGCACCCGTATTGTTGCTACTCAGCGCAGCTTCCGCCAGGGTTCGGTGGAAGCCACCGAGAATCCGCTGGACATTGCTATTGAGGGAGACGGATTCCTGCTGGTACGCTTGCCCGACGGAACCAATGCCTACACCCGCGACGGTTCGCTTAAATTAACCGCCGAAGGCACGTTGGTGACTGCCGACGGCTACATTGTGGAGCCGGAAATTACACTTCCCGAGGACACCCAACAGATTTCCATTCGTAAGGACGGGCAGGTGGAGGTAACCATTGCCGGGGAAACCGAGCCAACCGAGTTGGGGCAAATTGAATTAGCCCGATTCGTAAACCCGGGCGGTTTAGAGGCGATGGGGCAAAATCTGTTTAAAGAGACGATTGCCTCGGGTGCGCCGTTTATCGGAAACCCCGGTTCCGATGGGTTGGGACTGCTTCACCAGGGATACCTGGAAACCTCTAATGTGGATGTGGTTCAGGAGATGGTGAATATGATTGAAGCGCAGCGGGCTTACGAATTGAATTCGAAGACTATCAAAACTGCGGAAGATATGTCGAGAATCGTGAATAATCTGAAACGATAAAATGATAAAGCTTTTGAAAATAATTTTGCTGATTTTGCTCAGCACCCTGTTGGTTCAGCTTTCTGCCGCACCGAATGGCAACGGGTATGTTTGTTATGCTTCAAAAATCCGGGCGCAAATAGAGCGCTATGTAGAAGAACAATTTTCCCAAATGCACCGGGAGTACCAGCTTGAGTGGATCAGCCCGATCTCTGATGTTCGATTGGCAAAAACACCGGATCGGATTTCAGTATCGCACAAGGGCGATCGACCGCTTTGCGGGAACCGTGTGCTGAAAGTGACTTTTTACCGGCAGGCTACACCGCTGCGCAGCATTTACGTTTCGCTGAAAATACATGTTTTCCAGGCAGTATGGGTGACTAAATTTTCACTGAAAAAAGATGAAATAATTACCCCGGTAAAATTAAAACTGGAACAGCGTGACATCTCGGTGCTCAGGGGAACGCCCCTGGAAAAAACACCGGGCGACGAAGAACTCTACGCTACCCGCCGGATTGCCGCCAACCGCGTACTTTTGAAACGGGCAGTGCGCAAGGGTTACCTGGTTCACAAAGGCGGTCTGGTGGATGTGGAATACCGGAAAGGCGCGTTACGTGTGAAAATGCAGACCCGTGCGATGCAAAACGGCGGGAAAGACGAATTTATTTGGGTGAAAAATCCGGAGACACGGCGCAGGATGCGGGTAAAAGTCGTTGCCCCGGATTTAGCGGTTCTGCCATAACATAATGGTAAACAACCAGGCAAAAGGAAAGGAGTCCTGAGATGGCTAAATTTACCGTAATCATATTTTTGTTTATTCTGTTGGCAGTGACCAACAGTTCGGCGCAAAAAATGGCGAGCAATGTCAGTTTGTTCAGCGACATCAAAAGCAGCCAGGTGGGCAAGGGGGTTACCGTCTTGGTTATGGAATATGCCCAGGCAAGCAATGTTGCCAAAACCGAAAACAAGAAGAAGAGCAACCACAATGTGAAAGTGGCTGCGGGGAATGGTTTGTTCAGTTTTATGCCCGATATGAGCCTGGGCGGCGATTTGCAAAACGATTTCCGGGGAGACGCCAAGACCTCGAAGCGGGGAATGTTGAAGACGAAAATTGCCGCGCGGATTATCGGAAAAAACGAAGCCGGCGATTACATTATCGAAGGACGGCGGGTGATTGAAAT
>MVCZ01000102.1 GCA_002049825.1 Candidatus Zhuqueibacterota bacterium 4484_188 | reverse complement strand
TGGCGGATTCACGGTCATTTCAAAAAGACTTTGCATTGGCGTCAAAGAATCACTATTAAAGTGCGGAACAGTTAAAGACGGGGCAGTATGAGCAAGATTTTCGGAAGAAACCCGGTTGCCGAGGCGCTGGAAAGTAAACAGGCGATTGATAAAATTTACCTGCAGACCGGCAGCCAGGGTGCGGTGATTCAAAAGATTTATCGCATGGAGACTTAGTGGATAAAATTAACCGTACCGGGGAAACACCCAACTTAGTAGTGGTTGACCGCATCAACGACCCGCACAACTTTGGTGCTATTATTCGCTCTGCCGAGGTGTTGGGTGCCCACGGGATTATTTTCAGTGTAAAAGAAAGCGTACCGATTACTGAAACGGTTATTAAGGCTTCCGCCGGAGCGGTGTTTCACCTTGACATGTGCAAAGCCCGGAATATTGTGGATGCCGTTCGTTACCTGACACCTTGACATGTGCAAAGCCCGGAATATTGTGGATGCCGTTCGTTACCTGAAAGACTGGTTTGCTGCAAAAAGAAAGTGACCAGACGTTTCAGATTCCACAGGGCGGCAAAACAGAATCGCTGAATGCTTCGGTTGCGGCGGGAATTATTCTGGCAGAGGTACGTCGCCAGCGAACAAGCGGCGGTCTTTGAGCGGTGTTAATGGTACGCTAATCAAGATGCTTTCTCAGGCATACCAATTTTAACTTTCCTGCTTTGCCCTGGTACCCCGGAATTGAAACGCAAACCGGCTTTCTTGCATCTCTTTAAACATCTTCTTACTGTAAAGAAAGAACCTCCTCGGGAATATGGTAAAAAGTCATTTCCCCGTTTTAATCCGATCAGGAACCTGAGCGGCTACTAAAAATATAATAAACTTGTTGATATTAAATCTTAATATTAATTTAGGCACGGTCGATAATGACCGAATAAACAGGGAAGGTGGTATTTTAGAATCAAATAAGTGTGGCAAATTGAAAAAAAGGTCATCGGAAATTGATTCTAAAAGCTTGGGATAAAAGCATGAACTTTGCAGAAGAAAAACCTTTAAAATCTCTGATAAAAATACGTCCCCGCAAGTCGGCTAAAATCATTCGAATTGCCGGTGGTAAAAATGCCCGGCTGATTTTGGGTCAATTGGGGATTGGTGTGGGAAGCGAAGTAAAGGTATTGCGCAACGCGCCTTTTGCCGGACCGATACTTTTGGAAAACAGCGGAACTTCGGTTGCCATCGGCAGGGGTATTGCCGCAAAAATAATAGTGGAAGAAATTTGAAAATTGGTCTCATCGGACAGCCTAATGCCGGCAAAAGCACCCTTTTTAATTCGGTAGCCGGTTACAAATCGGCGACTTCCAACCTCCCGGGAACAACAGTCAATTATACCAAGAGCAAAGTGCGGATCAACGGCGATGTGTTTGAAATTATCGATTTTCCGGGAACCTACTCGCTGTCTGCCACCAATGACGCCGAAGCCGAAGTGCGCAATTACCTGATCGAGAGCCACTTCGACCTGATTATTGATGTCATTGATGCGTCGCAAATGGGGCGCAGCCTGCCGCTTACCCTCGAATTGATGGAATTGAACTTTCCGCTTATTGTTGTCCTCAACATGTTTGACGAAGCCCAGCGAAAAGGGATTGAAATCGACACCGGGAAATTGTCTGAAATCCTGGGTATTCCGGTGCAAACCACCATTGCCAGTAAAAATATCGGGGTGAAAGAGTTGTTTTTGACCGCAAAAAGTCTGATCAAAAAACAACACCCGGGGAAAGCAAAAAAAATACTGTGCCAGCGGGATGTGGAAGAAGTGATTGAGGAGTTGGAACAGTATTTAAACCGGAATTATACCAGGAAGACGGACTACCCCTCCCGGTTCCTGGCAATTAAATTGTTGGAAGATGACGATTACTTTTTGAAAATTGTTTCCTCAGGCAACGGGGTAAAAATCTCGAAAAAAGTTGCCGAGCTTCAGAAAAAGATGGTCAAACTGCGCGGTAAACCACAAGATAGCGTTTTAGCTATGGAACGCCACGCCATTGCGATGGACATCTATGACCAGGTGGTAAAAATCGGTTCGCCCCGGCGCGATTGGCGCGAAAAACTGGATAATATTGTGATGCACAAGGTATTTGGGTACCTGATACTGGTCAGTGTGTTGGTAGCGTTCTTTTACATCATTTTCGTGTTGGGTTCATTTGTCGAAGATTTTCTGCTGAGTGGATTTGACATCCTGGATGCCTGGCTGGCAAGCCAGATGAACCCCTCCGGATTTGTTTTTCAGTTTGTCAAATCTTTCATCTGGGGTATCAGCGGAGGGATTGCCATTGTTCTACCTTATCTCATCCCTTTTCTTATTGGCTTAACCATTCTGGAAGACATTGGCTATTTACCGCGGGTGGCATATTTAATGGATGCGTTCATGCACCGGATTGGTTTGCACGGCACATCAATCATTCCGGCGGTTTTAGGTTACGGGTGTAATGTTCCGGCGGTAATGGCAACCCGGATTTTAACTTCCCGCCGCGATAAAATTATCTCGGCAGTTATCTCCAGCATGATTCCCTGTTCGGCGCGGTCAATCGTTATTTTCGGTTTGGTGGCACACTACCTGGGACCAATGTGGGCATTCGCGATTTATGTATTGAACATTTTTGTTATTGCTCTAACCGGTAAAATTCTTTCGGCACTCATGCCGGAAGTTTCCCCCGGGATGGTCATGGAAGTTCCATCCTACCGTCTCCCTTCTTATACGGTAGTGAAAAAAAAGACCTGGTTTAGAATCAAAGAATTTGTGGTGGTTGCCTGGCCTATTTTAATTATTATTTCCAGGTCGATCAATTGATCAACCAGGCGCTCTCTCCGACCACGGTGGGTATTACCCTGGGAATCGCTACGGTGCTCTCCTGGGTGACCAAATTATTGGGAAATGTTTTTGGCTGATTAGAAAATTTTGCACGGTATGAATTTTGTCCTCGTCAGGCTGACAGGATTTAGAAGAGAGTGTATTTTTCCACCATCCATTTCCAGGCGTGTATTTGATTTGTTGGATTTATTTTTTCGATTTTTTCTTCCGAATTGATAAATTCCGGCACTCGCCATTCAGCACACCAATTTTTCAGCCCTATACCTTAATTTGAAAAAATCAAGCTTATACGTTTGATTTTTGCTAATAATCGATTAAATTAGCTTGGTTTTTAGGAGTTTCGTTTTCATGACAGAAAAATTGTTTTTCATGACAGAAAAATTGTACTATCAAAATCCGCGGCAGTTCGAGTTCGAGGCGCAGCTTGTTCATCAGGAAAAAATAGGAGATTTGTACAGCATAATTCTTGATAGAACTTGTTTTTACCCGGAAGGCGGCGGTCAGGAGATTTGTACAGCATAATTCTTAATAGAACTTGTTTTTACCCGGAAGGCGGCGGTCAGCCGGCAGACCACGGGTGGCTTAACGATTCCCCGGTGGTGGACGTCTGGAAGCAGGAAGCAGGGAGACGAGGTTGTCCATTTCACTGAAAAACCGCTTTCGGGCAAAACAGTAGTTGGGAAAGTAGATAAGCAGCGCCGGTGGGATTTCATGCAGCAGCACACCGGTCAGCACATTCTGTCGCAGTGCCTGGTGCGCACAGGCGAGTATCCAACCGTATCGGTGCATTTTGGCGAGGACATTACAACCATTGAAATTAACGCTTCCGATATCAGTGAAAGAGATTTTCAGGCAGTGGAGGATTTAGCCAACCGGGTTATCAGCCAGAATCTGCCGATTCGCACCTATTGGATTAAACCGGAGGAGATTTCCAAATATGAGTTTCGCAGACCTCCGCCTCGGGTGGATCAGATCCGGGTAGTGGAAATAGTGGGATTCGATTTTACTGCCTGTGGCGGAACCCATCTTACCCATACCGGCGAGGTTGGTATGATAAAATTGGTCGGTCGGGAAAAAATCCGCGGCAGGGTGCGCCTGAAAGCGAAAATTGGCTTGCGGGCTTTTACGGATTATGACCGCAAGAACCGCATTGTTCGGGAATTGCAGAAACAGCTTACCTGCGACGAACAGGAAATTATTTCCCGAATAGGCGATTTTCAAAAACAGCTCAGGCTCAGCAAGCGGGAAATCGGTAAATTGCAACAACAGCTCATGGCTTTCCGGGCACAAGAAGAACTGGAAAAAGCAGCACAAATCGGCGACCTGACTTTTGTCTATTCCGTTTTCGAAGAAGCTAACAATGCCATGCTGCGCGCATTTGTTGATGAGGTTGTTTCCGGCAAAAACCGGTTAGCCGTGGCGATTAGCCTGGATGGGAACAATTTGCAGTGGGTGATCGGGCAGTCTGCCGGTTCATCAATCGATCTTCGTAAGATTGTTCTTCCCCTGTTGGGACTTCTGGGTGCAAAGGGCGGAGGGAGCCCGGAATTCATGTTGGGCGGCGGTAGCAATCCCGGCGGCATTTCTGAATTTATAAACAAGCTGAAAGAAAAAATTGAACAGGAGCGGCAATTATGAGCGATATTCGAGGATTAATTATTCAATCGAGACTGGATTATATCGAAGCCAAAGACGGGGGCAAAGCTTACAATAAAGTATTTCAGAAATTATCCGAACCGGTTCGCCAGTCGGTTGGGGAGCAGGTTTTTCCAACCAACCTGTACCCGTTTCACCAATTGCGTGACCTTGATTTGGCGATTGGAGAATCTATCGATCAACCGCTGGAATCCATCTTTAGGGAAATCGGTTCCCAGTTTGCTCAGAAGACACTGGACCGGTATTTTTTTAATTATTTGGAATCGCAGGATCCGCAAAAGTTCCTGGCGCAAATAGATAAACTGTACGGTTACCTGTGGAGTTTTGGAGAATATTCTTATCAAAAAAATAAAGCAAACAGTGCCAGTGTGCGTTTTGATTATGATGAAGATATTCATAAAACCTATTGCTGGTTTATGCAGCAATTTCTGATAAAGGGCGTGGAAATGTGTGGTGGTGTTGACGTAAAGCTGGATGAGAAAGAATGCGAAGCAGAAGGCGGAGGGTCGTGTACTTACCGGATTTCATGGTCTAAATAAGAGTTAAATGCGTTGTTTGTTGTTGAATTCTCTGTAGCGGTTAAAAAAATAAATTGAATTTTAGCGAAGGATGCGTTCACTCGAATGAAAGAGATTCGTAACCGACAAAAGAAAATCGTCGTTCCACGGCAGGAAAAAATATTCAGCCGGGGAAGCGAGCGGATTCGTCGGAAAAAATCGGAGAAAGTCCGCCCTCGAAAAATGGGAAAATAACCCGAAAAGGGAAAGACTCAAATTTTTAAGGATAAAAAAGAGACTATGGATAGCCAACGAGTTTATACGGTCCTGATCGGGGACATTAGCGGTTCAAAACAGTTGAGCGGCATGGACCGCTACCAGACCCAGCTTTTTGTCAAGTCGGCTATTGTGCAAATAAATGAGCAGTTTTCATCTTCAATTGAAGCGCCCATGACCATTACCAAGGGCGACGAGTTTCAGGGATTAATAGATGCCCCGGCGCATGCTTACGAGATGATTCACGCTTTGCAAAAAATGGTGTTTCCCATTCGGGTGCGCTACGGAATTGGCATCGGCAGTATTTTTCGCATGGGCGGTGTTTTGCCCATCGAAATGGATGGACCGGCATTCCACAAGGCAAATAAAGCGCTCAATCTGGCAAAGAAAAAGAAATGTGACATCTGGTATCTTTCCGATAACGAAACCCTGAATCAGATGATCAACACTATCTTTTCTCTGATAACAGCCATAAAATCGCGTTGGAACGAGCGGCATTTTAATTTGTACTGGAGCTACCAGGCACTGGGAACCTATCGTGAGGTAGCGGAGATGGAAAACGTGACCCCCCAGGCAGTGTGCGATATATTAAAAAATATCCGGGCGACCGATGTTATCGCGGCGGAGCGGAACCTACGGCAAATCTTTACTCAATTGAGCATGGATCCGAGTAAAGTTAGTTAGCTGGTCGGCGGTTTTCCCCGGGTAACATTTGGGTAATAATCGTAAAATTTCCGTACCGACAGTACAACACCGGCAAGCGAAAGCAAGAGAACCAGCGGCGAGACATGTGATCCCCACAGGTAAAAACGCAGTATGTTTTCCACGTCTATATTATTAAAAAGGAGTGCCAGGGCGTTGTTGGTGGCGTGACCGATAATTGCCGGTAAGATACTTTCGGATTTCCAGGTAAGTAAACCCAGAACGATTCCCATGATAAAAATCTGGATTGCCCAGATAGGCACAAAATGGATAATTGCCCACGCCAGGCTGGCATAAATCACTGCCCGGGTTACATCCTGGTGTTCCTCCAGAGACTTTTGCAGAAACCCGCGAATAAGAAATTCTTCGGTAATTGGTGCGATAATGACCATTCCGGTAAACAGAAACAGAAAATCGGTTACCGATTGAATTCTTAGTGCCTCGGCAATTTCGGCAATAAATTCCGGCGCCGGAAAAAGCAGCGTGATCAAACGATCCAGTTCATCCGCCATTATTGAAATACCCAAACCAGCTATGAAACTCCAGAGAATAATTGGAAATGGAATCGGATTGAGCCGGAATACACTGCGGGATTTTAAATCCCGACTCCTGATATAAACCAGCGGAATGATGAGCAAACCTAATTCGCCAATTGTTGAAAATATTTTCTGACCGATGGCGTTTTTGCTTGCGTCATCGGCATCGGGAAGAAACAAAATCATTAAAAGCTGGGTAATGCCGATGACAAAAATAAAACTCAGAATGATGACAATAAATGCCTCCACAGGCTTGGGGAATTTTTTTTCCTGATCAGGATTCATTTTTTTCCTCTTTCTGGTGATTTTTCTGCCGGCAGATTATCCGGGTATTTCCTGCCATGCTTACTTTTTTCTGAATAAATAATCGAGGAAAAATGATACATTAAAATTCCTCCGGCGACGGCAACATTCAGCGACTCTGCCTCGCCATGTCTGGGAATGCTGACTGTAATTGTTGCAAGCTGTTGAATTTCAGGCGAAACGCCGTGTGCTTCTGAGCCCAGGATGAACGCCAGCGGCGGTTTCACTTGCAATGAATGCACGGATGTTTCTGCCTGCGGTGTGCTGCTGATAACGGTAAAGTTCCTTTGTTGCAGCTCCTTGATTATATTTCCCGGATCCTGAATGCCGTCCAGGATCAGGATGAAATTTTTTCCTTTAAAGCGTTCGTGGTCGTTCGGGGGAAGCGGTTTCATCCGAAGCACCAGAAGAATGCCCTGGGGATTTTGCGTGTCTGCCAATCTCCTGAAATTTGAATCGCCGAGAACGCGATAGGTCAGGGTGCGTTCGCGAAACAGTCTTTTCCAATGGTTATCGAATGCTTTTTCCGCAAAGCTCTCGCTCAGGAAAGCCGCTTCGATTTCCCAGTCAGAGCGCAACGCCTCCTTGCACAGCCGTGTTCCTTCAACCAAAAATAGTCGCCATTCCTGCCGGTATTTTTTGGTTCTGAGTTTTGCATATTTTTTCCAGGAATTGCTCATTTGGAATATAGTTCCGGGTGAAGTAGCGGAGCTTTTCGATACCAGCGCATCAGTTCGTCCCGATAGATGACGCCGATAATCCGCCGGGGATTGCGCCGTTCAGTGACCGGAAGCAGTTCGGCATCAGTCAGGTCGAACATCCGTAATACATCTGCCAGCGACTGATCGGGGTGAATGGTCATAAATTCCTCCTGGGCTATATCCTTGGCGATAAGCAGATGGTAGAGATGTTCATCAAAAAGGTACGGGCGAATATCACGCAGCCAGATGACTCCCACCAGGTTGTTTCGTTTGTCAAGCACCGGGAATGCGGAATGTTCGCTTTCCCGAAAGAGCTTTAAAATTTTTGAAAAGGGCATGTGCTCCGGGATTTTATCATACTTTTTCTGAATATGCTGATTAATGGGAATACTTTGCAGTAAAGTCATGTTTCTTCCCTTGAAGACGTATTCTCCGCTCAGGGCAATTTTCATGGTGTAAATGTTTTCCCGCATAATGAGCCGTGCAGTGAGCGTTGCTACAATGGTTCCCAGCATCAGAGGTAAAATAATTTGATAATCGCTGGTTATTTCGAAAATAAGCACCAGCGCAGAAATAGTAGCATGGGTGGTTCCGGCAACCATAATACCCATACCCACCAGAGCGTAGGCAGTAGCCGGGGCAGTGGCAGAAGGGAAAATATAATTCATCAGCCCGCCGAAAAATGCGCCAAATGTTGCGCCGATAAACAGCGAGGGGGTAAACAGCCCGCCGCTGCCGCCGCTGCCCAAAGACAGGGAAGTGGCAAATATCTTCAGAATCATCAATAAAAACAAAATCCATATTTCCGTGCGAGCCAGTAGTGCGCTGTGAATGGCATGATCGTCAAAGCCGTAGAGTTCCGGGAATTTTAACGCAATAATTCCCATCAGTAAACCGCCCAGTGCCGGTTTTAAAAATTCCGGGAGATTGCGGTGTTTGTTGAAAAAATCTTCGGTAGCATATAAAACTCTGGTGAAAAACACCGCCACAAAGCCACCGACAATTCCCATCAGAATGTAGAGGGGATATTCGTAGAAACTTTCCAGATAGTACACCGGCACTTTGAGCAACGGACTGCTGCCGATGAGATAATGGGAGATGGTAGTGGAGATAACCGTGGCAAAAATAATCGGTGTGAATGCATTGATGCTAAAGTCGACTAAAATGACTTCCAGTGCGAACAGAACGCCGGTAACCGGTGCGTTAAAAACAGCCGCCAATCCGGCGCCGGCGCCGGCGCCCACCAGCACCTTTAACCGTTCTGACGAGACATTAAACAATTGTCCAACGGTAGAACCGATAGCGGCGCCAATTTGCACGATGGGACCTTCTTTACCTGCCGATCCGCCCGAACCAATAGTGGTGCCGGCGGTGAGGGAGGTAAGAAAACTGACCCGCGGACGGATGAAACCGCCCCGGTTGGCGATGGCTTCGATTACCGAGGGAACCCCGTGTCCTTTAGCCTCGCTGGCAAAAAAGTGTATGACCAGACCGACAATGAGTCCGCCAATTGCCGGAAAAAGCGCCAACAGCACATAAGAAAACCAACTGACTGAAGTAATGTTCAGGAATGAATCGTAGAGTAGGTAATGAACAAAATTTACCAGCAAGTTTAATACGTAGGCACCCAGACCGGCAAACACACCAATGATTGCTGCCAAGAACAGCATGTAGAAATCTTCCGGGAGGTCAATACGTTGCAGAAGCTTGAAAATCTGAATCTGGAAATGGCGTCGAGTTTTTTTCAGTTCCAATGGACAGTTCCCCGGTGCTAAATATGATCCAGAAGCTGTTCGACCAGTTGCCGGGCATCTTCTTCGAATTCCGGCGGTACCATTAGATACGCCTCGTTTCCGGCAAGATTGGTTCCGCTGATTCCGTAGGCGGTTGCTACGCCATCCTGTGAAATGCTTACCGAAATCCCCTTCTTTTGCAGCACTTCTGCAACCATCTCGGCATAATTCCGACCGGGGAGCGGGCCGATTTTTACCATTTTTCTATCCTGCATATCGTATCCTCAAAAGCTTTTGATTAATCCGTAAACTTTTTCAATGTCTAAAACAAATATCAGTCCGTTCCCCGGTTCATCCAATGAACCGACAACCTGCTCGATAGCATCTATTGCTGGTTGTATGAGCTTTTCATCCACGGTAGTCAGAATAGTTTTGTTTGCCGGACGACTGCCCTGTAAAAGGTTTCGGAACCCGGCAAAAATGGGAATGTCCTGTGCCAATATGGAACCCATACCCACGCTGTCCAGGATGGTTGCACCTTGTATATCTAATTCAAGGAACGCTTCGAGAATCTCTTCGAGATGCTCCTCTTTATTCAGAATGAAAACGAGCAATTTCATGAAGCAATTTCGAAATATTTTTCTTCTTCGGTTTTAATTAAGTGATAAGCCTCGCTGGCAGAGGAGCAGCTCAGCAATTTTTCACGAAGCATGTCTTTAGAAATGAGTCGCGAAATCCGGCTGAGGAGGCGAATATGCATACCGGGATTCGTTTCCGGTCCAATTAAAAGAAAGAAAATTTGGGCGGGTTTGCCGTCGATGGATTGATAATCGACGCCCTGGGGGTGAATGCCAAGGGCAATGGCGAATTCTTTGCATTCATTTTTTTTACAATGGGGGATAGCAACACCCTTTCCAACCCCGGTAGTCATAATTGCTTCACGCGCCATGATGGCGGAATAGACCAAATCATGATTTTCATAAATAGAAAATGGAGTGAGAATATCAATTAGTTCCCGGACAACTTCCTCCTTTGAAGTACTAAAAAGTGGAATTTTGATGTACTCCTGCTTTAAAATATCGATCAATTTCATAATTTACCTCCACTTCTATCTGTTTGAAATATAGGTAATTCAAAATTTAATTCAACCAAAAAGAAAGAATTTACTGTGGTTAGCAAACCCAAGAGGCATTGTGTAAGTTCGTCCGGCTCGTCGTTTGATCTGTTTGTATTTTATGTTTATCACAGATTTTCACTGATTAAAACAGATGTATTTCAACTGCTATTGAAAATATAGAATAGAATACAAAAATTATTATATTTTTTGAACTCAAGATTGAGTTTTTTATGGGCTGGAATAATCCGATTTTAAACAGTCGGTCTGCTTCATTGATGTGGACGGAACTTTTTTTGTTGCCAGTTAGTTTATCTCTCAATTTGCCGGAGTGTTTAACCAATGAAAATGAAGCCGAAGCCGTGGGGATACTTTCTTTTTCTAATACCTATTGTTTTAACCGTGGGGTGGTCGATGAAACAGACTGAGCAAAAGCATCAGCCGTCAAAGCCGGAAACGGTAAATCCGAATTACCAAACGGCGATTTTTGCCGGCGGGTGTTTCTGGTGTATGCAGCCGCCTTACGTTTTACCGGGATCTTTTAGATGTTTTCTGGCACAACATTGATCCCACTAATCCGTTCGGGCAGTTTGCCGACCGGGGATCGCAGTACCGCACGGCGATTTTTTATTTCAATGAAAAGCAAAAAGAATTAGCGGAACAATCGAAAAAAGCGTTGGCGGAAAGCGGAAAATTTGATCAGCCGATTGTCACAAAAATTGTACCGGCATCCGCATTTTACCCGGCGGAAAACTACCACCAGGAGTTTTACAAGAAAAATCCGTTGCGCTACGAAGGCTACAAAGTAGGGTCCGGACGAGCCGGTTATTTAAAAGAGAAATGGGGAGACCAGAAAAAATAAAACCATCGGTGTGCTTTGAACCGGAACATTTTCAACTACCTCCAAACCCCGATATTCCATTATTCCAATACTCCTTGCCCGGCTACGTCGGCAGGCAGGTCATACTCCGCCACTCCAATTCACTACTTAACATTCCCCTTTAGTGGATTAATAATTCAATTCTTTCGCCTGCTCGAAGAATTCGTAAAATCCCAATTCCTTCAGTTCTTCCTGGAGGTCTCGGGTAATCTCCTTCGGGTCGACCCGTCCCAGCCCGATCATGAAATTTTTAAGCTCCTTCAGAAATTGCTGCATCCAAACGCTGAAGGCAAGAATTTCTTTGTCGCTTAATTTTGCCGCCTTAATCTGTAACTGACCGTTTTTGCTAATTTTAAAATTTCCCAGGTTGTGGAAGTATTTCTCAATGATTTGGTGGCTTTTTCGGGCAAATTCGAGTGCCTGTTTTTTACCGGTTGCTTCGGCGACGTAGGCAAAAAAGAAAGTAAACGCCTGCTTCAGCACCTCATCCACATGCTCCTGTATGTCAGGAATGGTTTGGTTACCCACGTTTACCTCCCGGTTATTTGTTGAACCGCATGCATAATTTCACCCACTTCCTGAGACCTGGTAAAGGCAAGTGACTCGAAGCCCTTTAATTGTTGAATGTATTTATCCCGGTCGCGCTCATCGGTTAAAAGAACGATGGGAAGGGAACTGATCTCGCGAATTTCCTGTACCAAATCCGGTGCGGTACCATCCGGCAGCTTGGTGTCGGTGACTACTACATCCGGCTGCAATTTCCTTATCAGGTTCAGCCCCTTTTGTTTGTTCTCTACCGAGTAGACCGAATAGCCAATATTCTCGAAAGTGCGTTGCAGCATTTTCTGAACCACGATGCTGGTGTTAATGATCAGCAGTTGTAGCGGTTCTTCTGTTTGTGCTTCACTTTTAGCGGGCTCTTCCTCAAACTTGAGTGGTTCGGGTACGACTTCAAATTCTCCTTCCTGCCAGTTCAGCAAAGTGTCCAGCGCCTGGTCCTCACTTAAGTTTCCGAATTCGACTTTTTGTAATTCGCCTTTCGTATAGTAAATTACGCCCGCTTCACTTCCCTTTTTCACGATCAGCTTGCCGTTCAGGGAATTTGATTCGCAGAATTTCAGGACGTCGACTAGTTTTTTTTCAGCCAGCGAACCTTTCACCGAAGCGTCCACTTTCCCGGAGCTTTTCTTCGCCGCCTTTTTCAATGTTTCAGCCAATCGTTGACTCATTATTTTTCCCATGCTCAGGGTTATTGACGGGTAGCGTTCCACAATGAGGTCAAAATCGGCTTTGTTCAAAATAAACATCTCCGCCGGTTCGGTGGTCACCACGGTTGCCGAGCGTGGTTCGCCGGTCAGCAACGCCATTTCGCCAAAGTAGTCGCCGCTGCCCAGGGTGGCAATTATGGTTTCTTCTTTGCTCTCGTCGGTTTTGACCACCACGTTTACCTTTCCGCTGATGATGATGTACATCTTGTCGCCGGGATCGCCGATTTTGCAAATCGTCTCGTCGGCATCAAACGTTTTAAATTTCAACCGTTCTACGATAAAATCGATGCCGCCCCTGCCGAGGGTTCTGAAAAAAGGAACTTTCTTGAGCACTTCACTGATCTGGAACATGTTTTTCTCCTAATAATTGGATGCAATTTTCGAAAGCATAATAAGCAGGTAAATCACAAATGCCAACAGGGCAATTAACCAGATGTATGGTCGGGTTTTGCGCTTGTGCCGCAAATGGCGGAACTGAATCCGGGGATGCCCTTCCCGCTCCTCCTTTTCCGGATCGTAAAAAAGAGGAGTGTAGTCGAATTTACGATGCTTGGGTAATTTATGAAACATCATAACACCTGAGAAGTTAGGGTTAATTCCATAATAAATTATTCCGTCATCCAGACAATTCATGCTGTATTTGATATTGCTTTTATGCTGCAAAAAAACGAGTCAATAAAAAATACCATAGCCAATGCCGGAAAGTGTGCGGATGAACCTCGGCAGAAATGTTTGCCAGCAGCACATATTTACGCAGAATTTTCCAGAATCCCATGCGGGACATCGGGCGACCGCGGCGATTGAGAAAAACCGTATTCCGGGAGTGCACACTATCAGTTAGCAGCGGACGGGTTCTTCCCAGGTAAACCTGCAGGCGGTGAATGGCTTCTCTGCCGATGGGAACAAATCGCTCTTTTGAACCCTTTCCCCGCACGCGGATAAACTCTTCTTTCAGATAAAGGTTGTCCAATTTCAGACCCAGCAGTTCGGAGACACGCAAACCGCAGCCGTACAGCACCTCCAACATGGCGCGGTCGCGGATACCCAGCGGCTGTTCCGTGTCCGGTTGCTCGATAATGCGGATGACTTCCTGAACCGAGAGTACCGAGGGGAGTTTGCGTTTCAGGCGCGGCGTTTCCAGCAATTCGGTCGGGTCGTGTTCGGTCATCCCGTTGGCAATCAGGTATTTATGAAACCCGCGCAGGGCGGAAAAATTCCGCGCCAGGCTGCTGCCGGACAACCCCACGTCGTACAACTGCCCGATGAAATCCTGTAAAAAGAGCTGGGAGATATCTTCAACCCGTCGGATTTTTTTCTCTTTTAAATATCGGATGTAACGTGAAATATCGTTTCGGTAGGCAAACAAAGTGTTATTGGCGAGTGCTTTTTCCAGAGCCAGGTGGCGAATGAATTTTTCCAGCAAATATTCCCAGTTCATTTACATGCTCACAAAAGGATTGGAATATTTTTCTTTCTTCACGGTAGTGTCGGGTCCGTGTCCCGGGTACAATACCGTGTCCTCGGGTAGGGTGTAAATTTTTTGGCGAATAGTTTCAATTAACTGAATATGTGAAGCTTGCAGCAGGTCGGTTCTGCCAATGGAACCTTTGAAAATCACATCGCCTACGAAGGCATTTTTACCGCAGACTAAAGTGATATGTCCAGGGGAATGCCCGGGGGTGTGCAGTACCCGGAATTGCAGCTCGCCCAACCGGATAATGTCGTTTTCCCGCAGGGTACGGTCTGGCGGTGGCGACTGTAACCGGAAACCGAACAAAGCCGAGAGATTCAGTTGGGGATCAGTCAAAAAAGGCACTTCCTTTTCATGAATAAGCAGTTGAGCACCGGTCTCCTGCAAAATGCGTTCGTTCCCGGCAATATGGTCACCGTGACCGTGGGTGTTCACCAGGTATTTCAGTTGTAGTTTCAACCGGGCGATTTTCCGAAGAATGGATTCCGGGTCTTCCCCGGCGTCTATTAGCATCGCTGCGGAACTGTCCTCCGGGTGAACCAGGTAGTTGTTTACCGCAAAACTGCCAACTGTGAATTTGTAAATTTTCATATTTATCCCGGAACAAAAAATAACGGACTATTTCCTGGCGAACAGGCGGTTGAATGGACGACTCACAAGTTCACCGCTGAAAATCTGTGGTTAAATATGTTTGGAAGTGTCATTTATTTTTCTTCAGAAGGCAAAAGATGTTCCGCTACCGAAAGGGCAATGCCGGACATCATGACTTCAGGTGCCAGCTTGGTGAAATCGCCGGAAAGAACCGAGTTATCCGCTTCTTTTTCTACAATAATTCCTGATACCCTTCCCTGGTATTCACTGATAAAAATAATCTCTCCCAACGATTCGCTGGGCACATAACCGGTGCAATAATGAAGTTGCATGTGGGTGTTGTGTGTGTAAATGGAAATCAGGTTTCCCTTGCTCTCGGCAATTGGGACATCGGGATATATTTCCAGGGAAAGCCGGCGCTTGTCCCGCGT
>MVCZ01000101.1 GCA_002049825.1 Candidatus Zhuqueibacterota bacterium 4484_188 | reverse complement strand
CAGTTGGCGGCAAAGGTTCAATTAGCTTTCGAAGACGATTTGGCTTTAAGAATAGGTGAAATACTGCGAAATATCAACAGTCAGATTCAAAAATACTTGATCGCGAAAACCCTCATCAGCCTGGCAACCGGGATTCTGTTTGCCATGGCGCTTTCTCTTTTTGGCGTCCAGTTCGCCATCATCTGGGGAATCCTGGCTTTCCTGTTGAATTTTATTCCCAACATCGGTTCGGTGATTGCCACGCTGCTGCCGCTCTCCATTGCTTTCCTGCAGTTTGACGGAATCGCTACCCTGCTCTGGTTAACCCTGGTGCTGGTGCTGATTCAATTGGTGATCGGCAATTTTATCGATCCACGGGTGATTGGCAAGAGCGGCGGGAATCGTTCTTTCCCATAACACCAACCTGTCTTCAAATCGATTCGGGCTGGTAAACTACCGTAAGATCTCACTGATTAGAGGGGAAGTCATTGCCCCGAAGGAGGAACGCCCCCTGCCTGCCGACGCAGTCAGGCAGGGAAGCAATCTTCATTACCAAGTTCTCTGAATCCCCTAATTCATCGTGCTCAAAACGAAGGTGCCACGCTCCCGTTGGTCGATTGTGGCATACTATTGGCGCAAGCAGCCATTCCTGCAGGGCAATGACTCAAGTGGATCGTTCCCACTTTCGGGTAATGTCTCACAACTGCCTACTTTTACAATTGACACCCTCGGTAAAACGTATTATATTTGTTACTTAATTTGAGGGTCGGTCATTGAAAAATATTGCTGTTTTCGCTTCGGGTCGCGGGAGTAACTTTAAACATATATACCAAAACATTCAGCAGGGAAAAATACCGGCAATCATCAAATGCCTGATAACGGACAATCACAAAGCCGGCGCACTTGATTTTGCCCGGGAAAACGCAATTCCCACTTTCACTATTTCTCCCCAAGAATTCAATTCCAGCCACAAATTCGGCCAGGCAATCATGGAAGTCCTGAGCCGGTTTTCCATCGATTGGATTGTGCTGGCGGGGTATCTGAAAAAAATCCCGGATAACGTGGTGGCGGTTTATAGCAACCGGATTCTGAACATCCACCCGGCGCTGCTGCCGGCGTTTGGAGGAAAGGGGATGTACGGCAGCCGGGTTCACCAGGCGGTTTTTGCTTCAGGTGCTAAAATAAGCGGTGTAACCGTGCATCTGGTAAACACCGAATACGATGCCGGACCCATTGTCACGCAGCGTGCAATGGAAATTGATGACTGCCGAACACCGGAGGAGATTGCCGCAAAAGTGCTGAAGGTGGAACATATTTTATACTCCGAAGCGATTCTGAAAGTGCTGACCAAAAAATTTGAGGTGCGGGGAAACCGGGTTGAGTTTAAGAATGAATGAAGGTGTTTGATGTCAGAATTGATACCAATTAAGCGGGCTTTAATTAGCTGCTGGGAAAAGAGCGGGATAAGCGAGCTGGCAGGAGAACTGTCTGCCGCCGGTGTGGAAATTGTTTCCAGCGGCGGAACCGCAAAGCATCTGTCTGAAAAGGGAATCCCGGTAACCAAAGTGGAAGAGATTACCGGCTTCCCGGAAATGCTGGATGGTCGGGTGAAAACACTGCACCCGTTTATTCACGGCGCCATCCTGGCGCGGCGTACATCCGAGCATCTGGCACAACTGCAGGCGCAGGGAATAGCACCCTTCGACCTGGTGGTGGTCAACCTGTATCCTTTTTTAAGCCACACGAAGGATCGGAATCTGTCCATGGAAGAAATGGTGGAGCTGATTGATATTGGCGGTCCGGCAATGTTGCGCGCCGCGGCGAAAAATTTCGAGAATGTCGCAGTGTTGCACCGCCCGGAGCAGTACGACCAATTTCTGGAAGCGTTCCGGAAAAACGGCGGGAAAATACCGTTTTCGTTGCGGCAGCAGTTGGCGACCGAGGCATTTTTTTATTCGGCATATTACGATTCGCAAATTGCCCAATACCTGGACACGCCGGCAGAAGACGGCGGTTTATCGAATAGACTGACGCAATTCTACTGGGGGAAGAAGCCGCTGCGTTACGGGGAAAATCCACACCAGTCTGCTGCGTTGTACCGCACGTTTACCCCGGCGGGAAACGATGAATTCCCGCTTGAGCAGTTTTCCGGCAAAGAAATGTCCTTCAATAATTATGTGGATGTGGAAGCGGCGTACAACCTGATCGGGGAATTCAGCGAACCGGTAGTGGCAATTATCAAACACACCAATCCCTGTGGTGTGGCAGTGGGAGATGTGCTCCGGGAGACATTTGAGAGAGCGTTAGCGACCGATCCCATGTCGGCTTTTGGGGGGATTATTGCGGCAAACCGGGAAATTGACCGGGACACTGCAGAAGGTATTCACCGTTCGTTTTACGAATGTGTGATTGCGCCCGGTTATAGTACCGAAGCCCTGGAGATTTTGAGAAAAAAGAAAAACCTGCGGGTGTTAAAAAAAGAGATTTCCGCAGCAAAAAACGGAAACTATACTTATAAATATTTAGATATTGGACTCCTGATTCAGGAAGCCGATACTATAGATTACGATCCGGCGAAAATCCGGTCGGTTGGCGCGCGTGAGCCGGAGACAGGCGAACAGGAAGATTTGTTCTTCGCCTGGAAAATAGTGAAACATGTGAAGTCGAATGCAATTGTTTTTGTGAAAAACAGACAACTCCTCGGAGTGGGAGCGGGACAGATGTCGCGGGTGGATGCGGTGAAGTTAGCGGAAAGTAAAGCCCGCCAGGCGGGTCACGATTTGAGAGGTGCGGTCATGGCTTCCGATGCCTTTTTTCCTTTCCGGGATGGTGTGGATGCCGCAGCGTCTGCCGGAATAACTGCGGTGATTCAACCCGGCGGTTCCATCCGCGACAGTGAAGTAATTGAAGCAACACGGCAACACGGGATGGCTATGTTGCTAACCGGTTTACGCCATTTTAAACATTGATTGATAACACAGGGAGTGACTATGGCTTTTGGATTTTTAAGTTTTTTTTCAAATGATGTCGGGATTGATTTGGGAACGGCAAATACGTTAATCTTTCTTAAAAATAAAGGTATTGTAGTCAATGAACCTTCTATTGTTGCTTTCGAAGAAAACAGCGGAAAAGTGCTGGCAGTGGGCAGCGAAGCCCGCGAAATGCTGGGACGAACCCACAAAGAGATCATGACCATCCGTCCCCTGAAAGATGGGGTGATCGCCGATTTCGAAGCAACCGAGGTCATGATTCGCGAATTTATCAAGAAAGCGAATGTCAACCGGATTTCCATCGGGAAAATTGTGGTGTGTGTTCCCTCCGGGATTACCGAAGTGGAAAAACGGGCGGTGCGGGACAGCGCCGAACGTGCCGGTGCGCGGGAAGTTTACCTGGTTGCCGAGGCGATGGCGTCGGCGGTGGGAATTGGGCTGGACATCGAAAAACCGGTTGGCAACATGATTGTCGATATTGGCGGCGGCACTACTGAAATTGCGGTGATCTCTTTAGGCGGAATTGTGCTGCACACCTCCATTCGTATTGGCGGCGATGAGATGAACGAGTCGATTTTTCAGTATTTCAAGAAAAATTACAACCTGCTTATTGGTGAAAAAACAGCCGAATTGTTAAAGTGTGAAATCGGCTCGGTGATGCCGCTGGAGGAGGAAATTACCACGGACGTGAAGGGACGGGATTTGATTGACGGTATTCCCAAAACGGTGGAAGTAAACTCGGCGGAAATCCGCGAGGCGCTAATGGACCCGGTGGGTACCATCGTTGAATCCATCAAACTGACACTGGAGAGAACACCGCCGGAGCTATCCTCCGACATTCTGGATCACGGAATTATTCTAACCGGCGGCGGCGCCCTGCTTAGAAAATTAGATCAGCTCATTCAACAGGAAACACAGCTTACCGTCAATGTGGCAGATAGTCCGTTAACCAGTGTGGTAAACGGCACCGGTAAAATTCTTTCTGATTTTAGCCGGTTCTACAAGTTACTGCTGAAAAGCCGAAGAATTTAGTTCCACGGTTCAAAATTGATATTATAAAATAACCCGTTGTGCTAGTAAAAATTCTTTTAGCTTTCTATAAACCGCTTGCCGTAAGGCACCACTATGTGGGAAGCGGTTATCAAATATGGGATTTGAGGATCTCGTTCACCTTGCTTGGCATACCATAGGCACAGGTAGCCATCCCTTCGGGAAAAGCAAGGTGTTGTCTCATGCGTTGGTCGCTGTTGATATTTATATTGGTAAAAAATAATGGCTTCCCGTGATGGAAAAAACAGTTGCCAGTCTGAGCGGTTTGTTTCCGGCACGCAGTATAATCCTTCAATTTGCGACCAGGAATCATAAGTCACCGTTCATATTACTAAAGTCAGCAGAATTATGCCCGAAGGCAGTTCCTGAGAAAGCCCATGAAGAATAGAGTCCGAAATCTCATTCAGCGTAAAACTTACCTGCTGTTTGCCTGGTATGTGTTTTTATCTTTTATATTAATGAATTTTAATGATGCTTTTACTTTGCGGGGAATGCGTATTGTAATTTTGCAACTTGTGGCGGCGGTACATTCCGTGGAGGTGCAGCTTGATTATTTGAAATCGCTTTCTGCGGAAAATAAAAAGTTGCGAAAAAAAATCCTGGACTTATCGATAACCAAACAACGATTGCAAGAAGTGCTTATCGAAAACGTTCGTCTGCGTCGGATGCTGCAGTATAAGCGGGAGAGCAAATATCGGCTTATCGTGGGGAATGTAATTGGCTTTGGACAAGAGCGTACAGTGCGTTCCTTAATTTTGAATGTTGGGACGAAGGACGGGATTAAGAAGAATATGCCGGTAGTGACCGATGCCGGTTTGGTAGGAAAAATTTTATATTCCGCATCGCACCAGTCCGCCGTGCAGATCTTAATGGACCGGAATGCTATGGTCAGCGCCCGATTACAGATGAGCCGTCAGGTAGGTGTGATCGGCTGGTCGGGGAACTTCTGGCTGGATCTGAATTACATTCCCAAAGATGTGCCGGTTGAACCTGGCGAACAGGTGCTGACTTCCGGCTTGAGCCAGATTTATCCGCCCGGTATTAAAATTGGCGTAGTTGGCGAAGTGAAGGCTGATGAATATGAGTTGTTTCAGCAAATCAGGGTAAAAAATGCGGTGGACTTTAATAACCTGGAAGAGGTTTTTGTCATGGTGACACCCGATAGTGTAAGAACCCGGGGAGTGGTGAGTGAGTAATTTAAATGTTCGTTACGGACTGCTATTCTTTGCCGCAATTGTTTTTCAACTCACCCTGGTAAAATATATCCAGGTGTACAATTGGCGCCCGGACCTGATTTTAATTGTCCTGGTTTCGTTTTCTCTGCGCAAAGGTCCGAATGCGGGAATGACCGCCGGGTTCGTTACCGGTCTGCTCCAGGACTTACTCAGCACTCATTTTTTAGGACTCACCGCACTTTCCAAAACAATCGCCGGTTTTCTTGCCGGCAGTCTGGCTGGCAAATTTTCCCGGAAAACCGAATTTCTGCATTACCTGACCGCAGCATGGGTTGAAGAATCGTAGATTGAAAAATGTCGAAGGCTGAAATAGAAAAAAAGATCATTATATTCAATAGTGTAGTCGTACTGCTTTTTCTATTGGTAGGATTCGGCTTCTACCGTTTACAAATTTCCCGGTCCAGTTTTTATTTCCGCAAAAGCTTGGAAAACAGTGTAAAAATGATTACCCAGATGCCAGTGCGGGGAAATATTTACGATCGAAATGGTAAATTGCTTGCCGGCAACCGTCCCGCGTTTTCGCTCTACCTGGTGCCAAATTCCACTACCAGTCGAACCATTCACATTGTTTCCGGTTTAAGCGGACGAACTGAGAAAGAGATTCGCAAACAAATAAGACATTCCGGGCGATTTCAACCGGTGAAAATAATGCGGCAGGTAGACCTGAGAACCTTAACCTGGATACAGGAAAACATCCTGGATTTACCGGGAGTGGAATTGAAAACCGAACCCAGGCGTTACTATACGCGCAGTTCGGGCATTGCGCACCTGCTGGGAACGCTCGGCGAAGTCGGGGAGTCGGAAATTGATAAACATGACGATTTGGAACCGGGTGATGTGGTTGGAAAAAAAGCGGTCGAGAAAGCTTATGATCAGTCCTTACGCGGATCAAAAGGAGTAAAATTTGTGAAAGTGGATGCGCTGGGGCGGGAGGTAGAAGATTTGCCCGGGAAAAGAAATCTGCTTCCCTATCCGGGCAAACAGCTTTACCTGACCATTGATTTGCGCTTGCAATCCTACGCCGATTCGCTGATGGAAAGCAGACGAGGCGCACTGGTCGCCCTGGATACGCGCACCGGTGAGGTGCTGACAATGGTTTCCAAACCGGATTATGACCCTGCTTATTTTGCCGGCATCATCCCCACCGATGTCTGGAATTCGCTAATCAACAATCCATA
>MVCZ01000002.1 GCA_002049825.1 Candidatus Zhuqueibacterota bacterium 4484_188 | reverse complement strand
AGCAGAATAATCACCTTGCTTTTCGCCTTGCTGTCTTTCAGCCGGGCAACCGCGGTGGCAATGCCGTTTCCGATGGCGGTGCCGTCCCATTCCCGCGGGGCAACCTGAACCTTGTCCAGCAGTTGAATCAGAACACCGTAGTCCAGGGTCAGCGGGCACTGGGTAAATGCTTCCCCGGCAAATATGACCAAACCGATTCGGTCGTTGGTCCTCCCGTTGATAAATTCTTCCGCCACCGCTTTTGCCGCCTCAATGCGGTTTTTCGGTTTGAAATCTTCCGCCAACATCGAGGAGCTTACATCCAGCGCCAGCACAATGTCAATCCCTTCGGTGGTAATTTCCTGCTTACGGGTGCCGGACTGGGGTCTGGCGAGGGCAAAAATAACCAGTGTAATAATTGCCAGGCGGAAAACGAAAAAATATTTCCGCACCCGCTGGCGCAGGGAAACCGGCAGATTTTTCATGTAGCGCAGGGTGGAATATTTCACCTTGCCAGTAAGCCGCTTCCCCCGCCACCAATGGTAAACAAACAGCACCGGCACCAGAATCAGCAGAAACAAATATTCAGGATTGGCAAAACGAAACAAATCTAACGCTCCTCGGTTTCGGGTTTAGTAGCTGAACACACGCTCATGCAGCTTTCTGTTCGCCGGATTTTTCCGGCTGTGGTTTGGGTTCCAGGATTTTATCCAATTTCAACTTCAGTTGCTTAAATTTGGTCTCGGAAACCATATATACCGACTGGTAAGCACTGGTCGTGGCGTAATAGTTTTTTCCTTTCTTTTTACCAAAAGTTGCCTGCAATAGCAACTGGTCATCCCGGTACAAAGACAACTTGAGTGACGGCTTATCGAACCCGTATTTCGCCGGGTTGTATTTTCCGTCCTTTACAAACTCCTCTATTTTGGAATAATTGAAATTGGAGAAGAAAGAATTAATCTTGGAAATTTCCGCTTTTCTTCCCGCGCTGTCCGCTAACAGCCAGTTATTGGTGGTGTCTTTCTGCAGCCGGATCAACGTGTCGGGATATTCAATTTCAATCCGGTTTACTTCGCCCTGCTTGAATTCGGCAAAATCGGTATCGCGGAAATCTTTCATTTTCTTGTTAATATCCTTAACCAGCAGCGAATCTATCTGGAAAATAGGTTTACGCGAATCGTCTTTGGCGTAATATTTTCCTTTTATTTTGCGGCTGATGATGAGTCTCTTACGCCCTTTATCGGTACCAACTAACAGGTCAACCTGGTACGCCGGTTTGGAAAGTCCGTACTGCCTGAGCTTAGTACCGGTTTCATCTACAAAAGCCTTGGCATTACTGTATTCTAATTTACTGAGAATGGAATTCAGGTTCGCCTTGTTCGCCGGACGCTGAATATTCACAAAAGTCCAGTCTTTATCGCCGGTCTTTTCGAATTCGTATTTCCCGTACCGGTTGCGCAGGGTGATATTCTGCACCTGGTCCCGTTTGAAATGCAGGTACTTTTTATCCCGAATGTCAAACAGCTTTTTATCCAGCGTGCTTTTCACACTCGAATTAATGGTAAACACCTGCGAATCGGTTTTTGCCGTGTAAACATAAGCGCCCACCGGTGTTTTTTCGCCCAATTCCAGCGAATCGGTTGAACCGTCCTCCAGGGAAAGCCGGACTTTGATTGCGCCTTGCCCCAATCCATACTGCGCCAACTCACCCGGCGCTACCGAAAAGGTGGTTTCCTTTTTCGAATTTTTCAGGCTGTTCAACATGGTTGTAATTGTCGATTTATCCGCTTGGGTATAAATCGGTTCGGTAATTCGCCACTCACCCTGAATTTTCTTGATGACAAATTGACCGAACGAATTTTTCAGGGCAATTGTTTTCACGCTGTCGGTTACGAAATTAAACACCTTTTTCGATTTTTCCTCAAGCTGCTTTTTACTTTCGTGCTGTTTTATTTCCACGAAATACACGTAAGCGCCCAAAACGATAAACGTCAGCGCCAAAGCAATTGTTTTTTTCCAGTTCATTTTCCACCTCCGATTCATTACACCAGGATGAAAACATTTTCAACACATTCTTTGCCCTTCGCTGTGCAGCGAGCCGCTGAACCGAAGGGCAGTTCACACTCCCTACCGCCTCCGGAAATAAATGAATACCCCGGCAACGATGATAATCAATGGCAGGGCAAAGACGCTGGTGTAGAGCACGATTTTACTGTCCTTCGCGCTCAGGTTTACCCGCCGGTCATCGATTTCTTTGGGACGCACCGTGATCATGTCCTCTTCCTCTGCCAGCCAGTTCACCTGGTTCAGGAACAAATCGTAGTTACCTGAATTGCGGATGTACCCATTGGAGGCAAAATCCGAATCGCCGATGACCAGCAGTCGCGCTTTCTTGTTCTCCTGCACAGTTTTGGTGGAAACCACTGCCAGCGAGACCGGTCCCTTCATATCCTTGTCGGGATTAAACTCGACTTTGGAATTCATATAATCTGTTTCCGCCCAGCTTCTTGGTCCGCTTTTGAATAAAGTCACGGTGGAAAAACCGCTCTCCCCTTTATCCGAAGGCTTGACCGAGCACACCATTGGGTAGAAGGTCATGATGTTAAAATCCTTGAACATATCATGCTTCTCGTATTTACTGACCAGGGGCATTTCCGGTCCCATGCCAAATAATTGCCCCACACCGCTGGCATCCACTACGATATTATTGCCGACTTCGATCTTGTAATTTTTCAGGAAATCAACCAGTCCCGGTTTCCACTGAGGGTCGATCATGACAAAAAGTTTACCGCCGTCTTCCACATATTTTTTAATCGAATCCAACTCGGCTTTGAAAAATTCCGATTTGGGCCCGGCAATAACCAGCACCGAGCAGTCCGCCGGAATCTTTTTCTCCTGCGCCAGGTTCAATGTTTTTACCTGGTAATTCTCCTTGCGGATTCCTTCCACTGCCGTTTTATAGCCCTGGGGTCCGTCGTCATCGATCGCTTTTTCGCCGTGACCGGTGGTAAAGTAAACCACCTTGTCCAGTTCACGAGTCACTTTAATAATAGCATTGGTCAGGTTGCTTTCGCTAAGTTCGGTAACCGTTTCGCGCTTGGTACCGCACTGCAAGATTACCGTGTTGTATTTGGTAACGCCGTACCGGCGGGCAATCTGTGGTTTTTTGTTGGGATCGATAAATTCATACTTGACAAAATTCGAGCGGTAGGCGTATTCGTCCAATAAATCCTTTGCTCTAATTTCGTCGGATTTTTTATAGAAAGCGTAAAGGTTCACCTCCCGGTCCAGATCGTGAAGAATCGATTTGGTTTGAGGAGCAAGGCTGTACAATCCCTTGGCGGTCAAATCCGCGCGGGCGGTGTGGCGGTTGGTAATAAACGCTAACAGTACAATAATTCCCAGCACAATCACCGAAGACAGCAGGGAATTAGCGCCATATTGAATACTTTTCTTACTGAACTTTTTCTGGCGCACCTGGAGTCGGTAATAAATTCCCAGACCGCCGATAACCAGACCAAAAATTAGGGAAATAGTCGAGACCCAATCCCAGAGCTGGTTTAACGAAAAATTAACGAAACTATATAGAAACAATAACAGACCTACAATCAAGGCAATGTTTGCGTACCGTTTCATTTTTTATTTCATCCTCCGTTTTTTGCTGCATCCATCAGATTTTGGTGAAATCAATTAAATCCCTTCCAATTACAGGTTACTCAGGATTTCCATTTTATAGATTCAATTGATTTGAGCGACAGGTAAACACCAAAAGCGCTGAATAAGAGATAGTAGAACACATGCTTGGTGTCGATAACTCCCTGGGCAAAATCCTCGAAATGGTTAATAATGGACAAATAGTTCAAGATTCCCGCCATACCGGGACCGGAAAAATTGGCTGCCCACCCGATGATCCAAAGCACTAGCGAGAGCCCGAATCCGCCGATGGCAGCGATAATCTGGTTTTCGGTTAATGTGGAAATAAACAACCCGCCGGCGATAAATGCGCTGCCCAACAGGAGCAAGCCCAGGTAACCGGAAACAACCGGCCAGAACTCGGGGTTGCCATAGATAAACAGCAGCAGCATAAAAATCATGGTAGGGATTAGCATCACCAGGTAAAAAGTAACCCCGGCGAAGAATTTCCCTAAAACGATATGCACACTGGACAGCGGGCGGGTGTAGAGCAGTTCCACTGTTCCCGATTTTTTTTCTTCGGAAAATAAGCGCATGGTTACCAGCGGAAGAACGAACAGGGAAATGAGCGCCAAATTCCAGAAGAACGGTCGGATAAGCTGCAGGTTGACATTGAATTTTTGCGGCGGCGTGCGGTACTGCTGCGAGCGAATCATGTCCATAAAGGCGGCTTCTACAAAGCTGCTCAGGTACAGATAGAAAAAGATGCCGGCAATAATCACAAACGCCGCAATCACAATGTAGGCAATCGGTGAATAAAAAAAGTGTTTCAATTCTTTCTGATAAACTGCAAATGTCTTTTTCATTTTCAGGCTGCCTCCTCTTTTGTGGTTAAATGCAGGAAGATTTCTTCCAAAGAGTAAGCTTCGGCTCGTAATTCGTACAGTCCCATTCCTTTCTCCACTAACGTTTTTGCCAGGTCGCGGCGCACATCGGTTTGTGTTTCGATCACAAATTTGAGGTGATTGTCAGTGCTGGCTTTCTGCTTTGTAACAGACAGCACTTCGCCCACGCTTTGAATCGCCGCCCGGGCGTCTTCTTCTTTCCCTTCTACCTCTACGATGGTTCGTTCACTCCCGGTTAAGCGTTTGGTCAGATTTCCCGGTGTGTCTTCGGCAACCACTTCTCCCTCGTTAATAATGACTACTCGTCCGCAAGTCATTTCCACTTCCGGTAAAATATGGGTAGAAAGAATAATAGTGTGGTCGCCACCCAGTTTTTTAATCAACTCCCGGATTTCGATAATCTGCCGGGGGTCCAGTCCCACCGTCGGCTCGTCCAGAATCAGAATTTCCGGGTCGCCTAAAAGCGCCTGGGCAAGACCGGCGCGCTGACGGAATCCTTTTGATAGACTACCAATCACCTGATTCCGCACATCTCCCAAACCTGACTTTTCAATTGCATTGTCA
Source organism: Candidatus Zhuqueibacterota bacterium 4484_188 (assembly GCA_002049825.1). Classification (GTDB taxonomy): domain Bacteria; phylum Calditrichota; class Calditrichia; order RBG-13-44-9; family RBG-13-44-9; genus 4484-188. Next base: position 11,852 of record MVCZ01000002.1, on the reverse strand, counting down.
ATTGACGCCTGCCTTTTGTTTTTAGGGATATTATTAATTTTGGCGACAAAATCAAGATATTCCATCACGCGAAGATCTGAGTATAGCGGTGGATTTTCCGGCAGGTAGCCAATCCGGTTTTTCACCTCCATCGGCTGATCCCAGATGTCGTACCCGGCAACCCGGGCGGTTCCCGATGTGGGAGTCATAAAACAGGTCAGAATCCTCATGGTTGTGGTTTTACCGGCGGCATTTGGTCCCAGCAACCCTAATACTTCACCTTTTTGAACGTCGAAGGAAACGTCGTGAAGCGCACGCTTTTCTCCGTAATATCGCGTCAGATTCTTTACTTCAATCACTGTTTCACCTCCATTCTTATTTTTCTGCTCCACATTAATTTTAATATAACAATGTCATGCTCTTATATCTCAATTAAACTGTTTTGTTATCCTCAGCAACCGCCTCGGCAGCTTTCTCTTCACCCTCCGTTTCACTCATTTCAATCTGGTTCTCCACCGGCTCGAAAACCAGCCTGGTTGCTTCGACAAATGATTTCAATTGCTCCAGGCACTGTTCTGTCTCCTGCTCTTCCGGGATGTATTTGGCAAATTTCACCAGCGTGGAGAGTTCCAGAATTTCCCGCGCTATTTTCTGCTGTTCCTCTTCCAGCCCTACCTCCCGCAGCGAATCGATGATTTCAAAAGACGTTTCTTCCATGGCGTTGATAAAAAAGCGGTTTTCCAGGTAGGTGCGGAAAATTTCGGAAATACGGGTGAACAGTTCCTTGTGTTTTCCAGCCTCCAGCATTTCCCGCCACTCTGCGGCTACTGCTTCCAACGCTTCCAGGGCAATTTCGTGCGCCGGTCGAATGACCTCTTTGCGGAAAAGCGGTTTTCCCTTTTTGCGCTGGCGAAGAATATACAGAAATAAGAGCACCGCAGCGGCAATCAGCAGCCCCGCTACAACCAGGAGAATCAATCGCCGGTAATTAAACGGAATACTGATCGGCGGCTTAATATCGTGAATCTCGGCATCCTCTGCGGTCAGCACACTGTTTACGGTAATTTCAATCGGTTCGGACATGATTACCTGGTATTTTGTCGAAGTGTCCGCCGGAGCAAAAGCCACCGGGAACGGCGGAATTACAAATTTTCCGGTATCGAAAACCGAGATCACGTAGTCAAACTGTTGCGTGACAATGTTCCCCTTTTCCACCGGGTCGTAAATTTTGTAGTCTTTGATTTCGAACTGCCCCAGGTTGGCGCCGGGACCGGGCTGCTCAATCTTAATGCTTTTATCATGTTCAATAGTCAGCGAGTAAGTGATGCGGTCGCCAATGGTAATCACTGATTTGTCCACCGATGCCCCGACCCGGATGAGTGACTGTGCGGCGAAAATAATCGAGGTGCCCAGCAACACCAGGAAAAGGGTTTTCAGAAAATGCCGTTCACCGGAAATTTTATTTAAATTTATTTTCATAAATACGAACCTGCTCCGCTTTCATCAACCGTTCCACCAGTGCCTGGTAAGCAGCTTGTTGTTTTTCCTGGATGAAATCTTTCGCTACCCGATCCTTTACTTCTTCAAAGGAAGGCGCTTTTTTGATTTTGCCGTTTTTATCTTTCTCGGCATATTTTTCTTTGTTTGCTTTGAAATACAATTCCACATCGGCATTGGTGTAATTTTGCAGATTGGCTTCTTTTTCAATTTCCTCCTGCAGCAGTTTCTGCGCCATCAGGGAACGCTCTGCCTGTGCAACACCGGCACGCACTTCCTTGTCCTTGTCCAGTCCTTTGCGTTTGGCGGAATCGTACAGCAGTTCCTGGGCGATGTAATTTTTCAGAAATTCCAGCCGCTGCTGAGGTGTTTTTATCTGGTCACGCACATAAACCGGAAGTTGGTTGATTTCGTACTGCAAGTCGCCGGTGGTAATTTTACGTTCGCCGATTTCGGCAATCACCTCACCCGGCTTCGATTCCTTCTTCTGCGACTCGTCCAGCGCCGCGGTTTGCTCAATTACCTGCTGGGCATCGGTCGAGCGTTTCATTCGTTCCAGGCAGGCGACAATTTTTTTGCCCACTTCCGTTTGCAGATTTGATTCCGGATAGAGATATTTGATTTTCAGATAATACGCCAGCGCATTTTCATAATCGTGCAAGCGGTCGAAATAAATATTGGCGATCATGTAAGAAATATTGGCTGATTCATTCCCGTCTAACTGGTAATTCTGAAGGTAATCCTCATATTCATGGATGGCTTGCGGGTAAAGCTGTTGGTTGTAAAACACATTCGCTAATTCCCGTTTCTGTTCTTTGGAAAGAAGCGGTTTCTGGGATTTCTGGCAGCCCGTTAGAACCGCACCGAGCAGAAACAGGAAAATAAAGAACAGCCGAAACATTTTACTTTTCGCCAATATTTTACTTCCTGACTTTTTCATTTTTCAAAACCTTCTACAATTCTGGTTTATAGTTTTGCAGCCTCCGGTTTAATGGAACCTTCTTGCCCGCATCCGGAAAAAACGTGTCAGCGGTTGGACATAAGACTTGTCGGTGCGGATGTCGATGTAATCCACCCCAATCGATTTAAAAGACTTTTCCAGTGCATTTTTCTCGGTTAAGGCATTTTCGGCAACTGTTTCCCGGATTTCCCGCACCGAGGTGTCCAGCAAAACGGTTTCGCCGGTTTCCAGGTCTTCCAACTCGATCAAGCCGATTCCGGGGAACCGTTCCTCCAGCGGATCAATCAGGCGGATTGCCACCAGGTCGTGACGTTTGTTGGCAATTTGCAAATCCCTCTCAAATCCTTCCGCCAGGAAATCGCTGATCAGAAACACAGTTGCTTTCCGCTTCAAAATCTGGTTTAAATATTCCAGCCCCATCGCGATATCGGTTTGGGCGGCAGCGTGTGTTTCCTCGGTGCTGCCAAAATAGAGCAATTCCCGGATGACCCGCAAAATATGTTTTCGTCCCTTGTGCGGCGGGACAAATTTTTCAATTTTATCGCTGAAAATTATTAAACCGACCTTATCGTTATTCCGTACGGCTGAAGAAGCAAGCAATGCGGCAATTTCCACCGCCACATCGTCTTTGCGCTGAAAACGGGTGCCAAAGCTCTCCGAAGAACTGGCATCGAAAAGAATCATCACGGTGAGTTCGCGTTCTTCGTCAAAGACTTTTACGAAAGGATGATTCATCCGCGCCGACACATTCCAGTCGATGGTGCGCACATCATCGCCAATCTGGTATTCGCGCACTTCGGCAAACTCCATTCCCCGGCCCTTGAATACCGAATGATACTCGCCGGCAAACACTTCGTTTACCACACCGCGAATACTGATTTCAACTTGACGAACTTTTTTCAGTAGCTCTTTTGTATCCATACTTCCTGTCGGTTAAATAATCCGTTTCGCGATTAAGGCACTTCTATCTGATTCAAAACCCGGCGCACCACATCCTCGGAAGTAACTTCTTCGGCTTCCGCTTCATAGGTAACAATGATTCGGTGCCTCAGCACATCCAAGCCAATTGCTTTTATATCTTCCGGTGTCACAAATCCGCGACGGCGTAAAAATGCGTGAGCTTTGGCAGCTAATTTCAGATTAATCGAAGCCCGCGGCGAGGCGCCGAAAGCAATGAGCGGTGCCAGGTCTTTCAAACCATATTTTTCCGGTTCGCGGGTGGCAAAAACCAGGTCCACAATGTAGCGGTCAATTTTTTCATCCATATACACTTCGTTCACCACCAGGCTGGCTTTCACAATATCTTTTGGTTCAACTACCGGGTCGGTGTCCGGCACGCTGCCGGAAGTCATCCGCTGCATGATGTCTAATTCTTCCTCTTTATTCGGGTAGGTAATGTTCAGTTTTAACATAAACCGGTCGACCTGGGCTTCCGGCAACGGGTAAGTTCCTTCCTGCTCAATGGGATTCTGGGTCGCCATTACTAAAAACGGATCTTCTAATTGGTAGGTTTGGTCACCGATGGTAATCTGCCGTTCCTGCATGGATTCCAACAGAGCGCTTTGCACTTTTGCCGGCGAGCGGTTTATTTCGTCGGCAAGAATCAGGTTGGCAAAAAGCGGTCCCTTGCGTACTGAAAAATCACCGGTTTTCTGGTTGTAAATCAGGGTTCCCAGCAAATCTGCCGGCAGCAGGTCGGGGGTAAACTGGATTCGCTGAAATTTGGTTTGAATCACCGAAGAGAGTGTTTTCACGGTCAGGGTTTTGGCCAATCCGGGCACACCTTCCAACAAAATGTGTCCGTTGCACAGCAGGCCAATCAGCAGCCGTTCCACCATGTAGGTTTGCCCGACAATCACCTTTCCCACTTCGGCGGTAATTTTTTCCACAAATGCGCTTTCACGTTCAATCTTTTCATTAATCGCTTGAATATCGACGTTCATTTATCCTCCTTCAATTCAGCCTGGTTGGACTCGTAAACTTGTTTTCGTTTCAGCAGAAAAGCTTCGATGGTGCCGTAAATGTTGGTAAAATCCGCCGGGTCGACATTTTTCCCGGCAAATTTTATTAAATCCAGTTTCTCAAAAACCGATTTCAAATTGCCGCGGTCGCTCTCATCAATTTCCAGATTTTCCAGTTTCTCCAGAATTTCAGCGGTACTGGATTCACGGGTTCGGATATCGAAATCCTGGTCCAGGTACTCTCGGAATATTTTTGACAACCGCCCGGTCATCTCGTTTAAATTGGTACCGCGCGGGTCAACTTCCTGGGACAGTTTATTTAAATATATTTCCGGCAGGGGAACAATTGGTACCACACTCTCCCGCGCCTGGCGCCTCTTCCGGAAATAGACCACTACAAAAAACAGAATAACCGCAAAAAAGACCACCAGCAAAACCAGGTAAATAACCGACCGGACACTTCCGCCGTCTGCTTCCGGTAGCGGATCGACTATTTCTACCATGACTCGCTGGGAAGTAAGCTTGTCTTCCTGCCCGGTCTGGCGATCGGTGTATTTTATGGTGACCCCGTCAATATACGCCATTCCCATTTCCAACGGTTTAAAACGGTAGGTAATCGATTTGACCGCTCTAAACTTGCCACTGGACAACGGTTCCAGGCGATTTTCCGACCCGCTGCCTTCCAACAGCAGGTTGGTCAGAATCGGCTGAGAAATCGGCTCTATCTGGTAGCGGCTCAAATCGCCTTCCCAGGACAACTCGATGTGAAAAACAACCGGGCGATTCCGGGGCACTTTACTGGTTTCCAGGTAAGTGTTTAATTGAATAAGATGTTTTCCCTCGGAAGGTTTTCGAAGGGAGTCCGGTTGGGAGTGCAATAAATTTGCCAGAAGAAAAAGTATAAAAAAACCGTTGAGTCGTTGTAAAATCTTTGTCTGCATATTTTCCTTCAAAAATTTAAAGGTGAATATATACTAACCGTACAGGTCAAAGTTCCCTTTATTTTAAAATCAAATAAAAACCCTGTTTCAAGAACACATTAAAACAGGGTTTTTTTCTGCTTGCAATCGGCTGCTCATCATTTCCACCGCTTTCAAGCCGATTCTACTTTGATGAGACCGGCACCTTCTGAGAAGGCTTGGTTAGCTTGTTTTCTTCCTTGACACTATCCTCACGGAGAAAGGGTAAATCATCGATATTTTTCCCCAGGTTTTCAATCTCGTATTTGGCGTCGTCCGCCAAATCGTTTTTCGGATATTTCTGTAAAAACTCCGAATAGTATTTCTTCGCCTTATCATAATTCTTCAAATAATTGGCATTAATAAATCCAATCATGAAAAGCGATTTGGCGGCAAATTCTCCATTGGGATACTCATCTAAAACCTTCTGGAAATTCTCCTCCGCCTTGCTCCATTTTTCCGCACCCATATTTTCTTTGCCCATGTACTGGTACGCACGGTCAAAATATTCCTTCTCGCTTACCTTTTTACTGCATCCCGCCAGAAACAAAAAAACTAAACTAAAAACCAGTAAGCCAATTAACCCTTTTTTCATGAGACCTCCATTTGGTTTTTTTCCAAAAATGCGCACAAATTTATACTTGCCATTTCGAAAATGCAAGTTCTTAGAGAAAACAATTTCCTGTTCGTGACAACTCTTATTTTCAGAAAACGGTTCCGTTCGGTTGAAAAAAATTTTGCCGCCTTATTCGCGTGCATAATTCATGAACCGCGAAGTCGCTAAGGTGCCAAGTTTTATGTATCTAAAATATTACACTTAACCAGTTGTGCTATTAAAGATTCTTTTAGTTTACTTTAAACCGCTTTCCGTAGGAACCACTATGTGGGAATCCGGGTGAACACACACAAATTCATCACTTAATAACCGTTTTTCACGTAGTGATCCCGATGGGAAACGGTTTTTAAAAATAATTTTTATGCGCCTTAGCGACTTCGCGGTAAGTTTTTGTAAATTATTCGGATTAGTATACAAAAATACTCTATTTTTAAAAAATGGCTTGACAATCACTAAAAAGTTTTTTATAATTCTCGTGAACTTGTGTTCACTGTTTGCGTATAATAATAGTGAACGGCTGATTACTACTTAGCCTTGTCGAAAAAGTATGAACGCATATTGGAGGAAACACCAATGAAAACCCTGACTCTCCGGCAGGAAATGGTACTGCAGTATATTGCCGAATACATCAGGCAGCACACCTACCCGCCTACTTACCAGGAAATTGCCGATGCTTTCCATATTGCTTCAAAACACGGGGTGGTTCGGCATTTGGAGGCGTTGGAACGCAAAGGCTACATTACCCGGAACAACACCCTGGCGCGCAGTATCCGCATTGTTCACCCGCAGTATATGCCGACACCGGACACGGTACAGCTACCGCTGGTCGGTCGGGTAGCCGCCGGTTACCCCATGTTAGCCGAAGAGAACATCGAGGAATACGTAATGCTGCCCCGCACGCTTATTAAATCCGAAGGACGTTACTTTGCCCTGCGGGTGCATGGAGACAGTATGATGAACGCCGGCATTCTGGATGGCGACATGGTGGTGGTGCAGTCCACTTCCCTTGCCCGGGTAGGTGAAATTGTGGTAGCGCTCTTAGGAGACGAAGTGACCGTCAAGCGCCTGGTGGAGCGCAACGGGGAAAAATTTTTGAAGGCGGAAAATCCGGCCTACCCGGACATTCGTCCCCGGGGCGAGTGGAGCATCCAGGGGCGGGTGGTCAGTTTAATTCGGGATCATGTATCTTAACCAAAGAGGCAGCGCGATGAAGCTGAAAAGGAATACCGAGAAATCGAATAGTGAAATACCGCAAAGTGCCGGGGAAGAATTTTTCCAACTGCCGCGCGCCGAATACTTAGCGGAAGAAATGCGGGCAAGCGGCGCCCGGCAAATCGGCGATGTGGTTGCCAATACGCCACTACGCATGGACAACCGTTTAACGGTACCGGTAACCGATAACAGCATGGAAGGCGCGCCAACTGGTGCGGCGCTACCGCCGGGTGAACGGACGCATTCACCTGTTGTGCGACCCGCCGGCAAAACAGGTGATTATTGTGGAGGAACATACCCCCGATTTCCGGATTTTGGGGCAGGTGGTGCAGGTGATTCGGGAAATCAAATAGCGGGGATCCGGCGAAAACAAAACCGCAGAAGGGAGTAATTGATGTCCGATACGAATAAAGAAACGGTTCTGAAAGCATTGCAAAAAATCCCGGGAGTGGGAAAAGCGATTGCGCAGGATTTGTGGGAACTGGGCTTCCGTTCGGTGGAAGAATTGAAGAACCGTGACCCGAAGGAATTGTACCGGGCGCTGTGCGCTCAAAAAGGTATGCCGGTGGACCGCTGCATGCTTTACGTGTTCCGCTGTGCGGTGTATTATGCTTCCAACACCACCTACGATCCGGAGTTGCTGAAATGGTGGAACTGGAAAGACCGCCGGCAAAATTAGTCTGACGGGAATTTTAGGAGTAGAGGGAGAAAGAACAAAAGTAACGTCGGTGAACTGCAAAAAAGCAAAAACAGTCACCAGTGATTCCGGTTCATTTTTTACCGACGAAAGCGGGAAATGTAACTGACCTGGCGGGAGCGTGTACAAAGGTCATAGGTCATTTGCTGCGCGTCATTTGCCTTCGGCGTCATTGGTTACTGCTTGCTCTACGGGAGATTAAAACATTCTAGCTGCCACTATGTGTTTTTAAATGACACCGTAGGCGAATGACTAATAACCAATGACGGCTTTAGCCATAATGACAGCGCAGCGAAATGACACGAAGTAAATGACGGCGTAGCCACAACGCCCAAAGGAGCGAGGTGAATATGCATTTTGAGGATTTATTCGAGCCGATTGAAGTGATTACCTATTTCCAGCGGGGTAAGATAATTCCCTTGAAATTCCGCTGGAACGGGCGAGTATATAAAATAGGGAAAGTAAACGGGCACTGGAAGGAGAGTCAGGGATACGCGCAGCAACATCATTTTTCGGTGCAGGTGGACGGCTCGGACTGCTTCGAACTGCTTTTCGACAGTGGTGACTTTAGCTGGCAGCTGGCGCGGGTGTGCCTGGAGGGATAAAAACAAATCAGGGTCAAAATACAAATTTGCAGAAAAAGAACAAAATTGAAACCGGTGAGTAAATAAAAATGAAGCTCATACAAAATATCCAGGAGGGAAATCGCATGGAAGCCATTATGCAACAAACCGCCAAGCGAGTTCGCCGACGCAGCAAGCCGGAAAGCCACATTGCGCTGAATCCCGATTTGCTGCTCAAGCTCTATGAGCTGCTGCAGGGCGAGCGGGACATGGTACGGGTGTACAGCAAGGCGCTGCACAGCGAGCTCTGCTTTGTCAACCCCGAACGAAAAAATCCCGACCAGTTGACAGTAGACTGCCCGGTGTACACCACCCGCGAACTGGCCTACGTTATCTCGCTCTCCGAAGATGACTTCCGGCGGTTTCATTATTTGAAGACGCGGTTGGTGGGGTAATTATAGCACCTGAGGCATCAATTAATCGGGGGTTTCCGGATTAACCACTTTCATTCCTTTTCGCCGGGCAGCCTTGATAAGCCTTGCGTCGCTTACGACGAAATCGCAATCGATATTGTGAATAGCCGAGGCTAATTGAATAGAATCCAGGGTTTTCAGCTGATATTGATCTATTAAATCAATGGCAGTCGTCTCTATTTCCGAGTCGAATTTTATCACCACAAAATATTTGAAATCTTCTTTTAAGTTTTTTCGAATCGTCTGGTAGTCTTCAAAATCCAAAATATTTTCTTTTAGCAATCGCCTCACTGTTGAAAGCGACTCCAAATACGTGACCGACGATACCACTATCATCTCTGCCGAATCCATCAGGCGGTCCACTTTATCCGAACCCGTTTCGTTGATATACCTTTTCATCAAGGCAGAAGTATCAAAAAATAATCTCAAATTTATAGGTTTGCCTTTTCGGATAATAACAAAGCTTTTGCCTTTTTCGATAATGTCAAAAAATTTTTTAGCGTTGTTTCTAAATTGGGTAAATTGTATGTATTCCATCTTTCCTCCGTTGTCCCGGAAATGAATGACTTTTTTCTGTCATTAATATACGAATAAAAATATCCAAGTCAAGGGAAATTCACCAGGTGAATATTTTTGTCTCTTCAATTCGAAAATATCATATTTGGTTACACCACCCGCGAGCTGGCTTACATTATCTCGCTGTCTGCAGGTGATTTCCGGCGGTTTTATTATTTGAAGACGCGGTTGGTGGGGTAAAAAATAAGATTAAAGAACAAAGATTAAAGATTAAGGAAAAAGCGGGGTGGACTGCAAGATTTCCGTGCTTCGCCTCAAATTCAGCAAATTTAGCTTTCCCCGACATTTCTCTTGATGGGAACGATTTTTTGTATTACGTTGTGATACAATTATTAAGGACGATTTAATGAAACAGACAAGGACGATTTAATGAAACAGACAGCCACTTTAACGATCAGAATTCCGGAAAATATCAAAAAGGCGCTGGAAGAATTGAGTAAAGCGGAACAAAAGCCGGTCAGCAACCTGGTAAAGGACTCCCTGCGAAGATACATCGCCATTCATCGTGTGCCGAGGGAATTCTGGGAAATGGGAAGAAGAGACCGGAAATCGGCTTGAGTGAAATCGTATTTCTAAATTTTCCGGTAAAAAGGGGGAAAGCATGAAACATTTTAACACAGATGAAAGGTATTGGAAAGCCAATGAATGACAATCAAAAATTGCCCGCTCATGTTCGATTTTTTTTACCAATAATAGAAGTATTAAAAAATCTTGGCGGTTCAGGTAGTCCATCTGAAATTAAAGATGGACTTATAGAATTATGTCATTTATCTGAAAATGAACTGGATGAGAAACTAAAAACCGGTATCACTCGAATTGATAACCAAATTATATGGTCGAAAATTTATCTAACGCAAGCAGAATTAATAGATTCGTCAAATAAGGACTTGTGGCGTTTAACCGAAAAAGGATTTAAATCTAACCTATCTGAAAATGATGTAAAAAAATTATTTAAACAAATTCATAGCAAATTTATAAGTAAAGGTCTCAAAAAAGCCAAGAAATCTAACGTTACCGAAATTGAAACTGAAAGTGAAATAACAGAAATTCCAAAACATAAGGAAGAATTATTATCAATCTTATTATCTTTGTCTCCCGAGGGCTTCGAAAGAATATGTCAAAGGCTTTTAAGGGCCTCCGGATTTAAAAAAGTAGTTGTTACCGGAAAATCCGGAGACGGTGGAATTGATGGCGAAGGAATTCTTGAAATAAATGCTTTGGTTAGTTTAAAAGTTGTGTTCCAGGCCAAAAGATATAAGGACACTGTTTCCGCATCACAAATTAGGGACTTCAGGGGTGCAATGCAAGGGAGAGCAGAGAAAGGAATTATTATTAGTACCGGGCGATTCACTCAAGATGCCCAAAAAGAAGCTATTAGAGAGGGAGTTCCACCAATTGAACTTGTTGATGGGGCAAAATTAGTTGAATTGTTCGAACAACAAGAACTGGGTTTAAAACGAAAAACTATATACGAGATTGACATCGATTTTTTTGAAGAATATAGGTAAAAAAGCTTGATACAATTCTTTCTAAAAAACAGAAAGCTTTTTTATTGAAAAAAAATATGGCAAACAAATCCTCCATCGAATGGACCGAATCCACCTGGAATCCCGTCACCGGCTGCAGCAAGATTAGCCCCGGATGCCAGTACTGCTATGCCGAACGTTTTGCCAAACGTTTGCAGGCAATGGGTCAACCGAATTACAAAAACGGTTTCAAACTCACTTTGCACGAACACGTTCTGAAACAACCGCTTTCCTGGAAAAAACCACAGATGATTTTTGTCAATTCCATGAGCGACCTTTTCCACCGGGATGTTCCGCTGGAATTTATCCAAAAAGTTTTTGAGACCATGAGAAAGGCTCACTGGCACACTTTTCAGTTACTAACTAAACGCTCTCCCCGCCTGCTTGAAGTTGATAAATACCTCTCCTGGCCGGATAATGTGTGGATGGGGGTAAGCATCGAAAATATGGCGTTCACTTCGCGCGCTGACCATTTGCGTCAGACAAATGCCAAGATCAAATTTCTCTCACTGGAACCCTTGTTAGGCCCGCTACCCAATCTAAACCTGACAAACATCGACTGGGTAATTGTGGGAGGAGAATCGGGTCCTAAAGCCCGCCCGATGGAAACCGAGTGGATATTGGAGATCAGAGACCAGTGCCAAAAAACGAATGTTCCTTTCTTCTTCAAGCAATGGGGCGGCAAAAACAAGAAGAAAAACGGGCGGCTGCTGGAAGGAAGAACGTGGGACGGAATGCCGGTTACAAAGATATCAAACCAATTCTTTCCAATGCCATAATCCTGATTTCTTTTGCTTTTTTTGTAATTATCAATTTTGCAATTCATAAAAAA
>MVCZ01000100.1 GCA_002049825.1 Candidatus Zhuqueibacterota bacterium 4484_188 | reverse complement strand
TCGTCAATGCTAAGTGGTTCTATTAGAGGGGTGAAAGAATGTAAAATCTCGAAAATGCGGCGGGAATAATCATGGTACACCCGACCATGGGGATGCACAAAAATTCCATTGGGACATAATTTGTAGGCACGGCTGATGGGCATTGCCGAATGCACACCGAACCGCCGGGCTTCATACGATGCGGCAGAAACTACTCCCCTGCCCTTGCCGCCCTGCGGGTCGGCACCTACAATAACCGGTTTTCCCCGCCACTCCGGGTGCAGCAACTGCTCAACCGAGGCAAAAAAAGCATCCATATCCACATGGATAATAATTCTTGTCCAACCTGAGGGCATTAACGAAATCCGAAAATTGCGATGATAAAGGCAGAGAGTACCAGTGCCAGGTAAATATTGTTTTTATACTTTTTTTTCAGCGCTTTTCTGGTTTTTTCGGTTGCCAGGCTGGTAGTTTTGTATTCTCCCACCGGAACATCAAACGTTCCGGTAATATGGAAATTGTGTACATTGTTTTCGCCATTAAATAAAGGAGCAGCAAAACTCAAATCGAATTTCCCGGAAACCGCCTCGCTCTTTTTACTCTTAATAATCAGAATGTCGCCACTAATGTTTTTACTTTCCGGTTGAATATTTTGCGCCGTGCCGTTATATGCCAGGTAGAGCTTACTTTGTTCGTTTTCCCAGTGGACACTGTCCGGCACCGAATCTCCCAGATCAATAAACAAATCATAAAAGGTTTCCAGCGTATCCTTTTTATCGCTAAAAATTAACCGTAACACATTTTTCTCGCCCTCTTCTATTTGCGGATAGTACAAAACCTGGTGCCACTTTTTTCCCTGTAACAGCGCAGTGGAATCGTAACGGACACTCACCTGCCGGTATAAAAGCGCTCGCTCAATTATAAAATCATTCGCCGGACCGGAATTGATCTTCAGGCTCACTTCACCAAAATAATCCGCTTGATCTTTACTGAATCCATTCTGCAGAAAGAGTACAATCAAGGTGGCAGTTAAAATAGTTAGCCGAAAAGACATAGGTTACTCCGTTTATGTTGTAATCAAGTAACAGATTTTCTCCAAACAGAAAACTCGTTTTCACCACAATATAATATAAAATCCGCCGGAAAAATATAAGATACTTCACTTGCGCTGGTCGGCAATAATACCCAGGAACTTATAACATCGCCAGCAAGAGGGCTTAACCTGTATCGCTTTATTAAAATAACTTTCAGCGCTAATGGTGTCTCCCTGCGAGAGCTCGAATCGCCCTTTGTCAAACAATACTTCAACATTTGTGCTGTCCAGTTGAAGCGCAAGGGCAAGCTGGTCGCGGGCAATATCATTTTTCTGCCGCTTTATAAAATAATGAGCCCGGTATAAATAAATTTCCGGATCATCCGGTGCTTTACTCAGGGCAATATTCAAATGCGAAATGCCTTCCTCCAACGCGCCGGTTTCGATGCAGGCAATACCCAGGATTTTCTGGACTTTAGTATTTTCCGGGTGAATTCTAACATATCTTCGAAGCAAGTCAATGCACCGGGAATAATCGTGTCTTTTAAAATACGCTAATCCTTTCACCCGCAGCACTTCGTCGGACTTGCCACCATGTTTTTCAAAATAGTTCAGTCTTTCCAGCGCCAAACGGGGCTGTTGATTGTATAAATACGCTTCGGCAAGCAAAAGATGAAAGCGGATGGAATCCGGCTGATCGGCTACCATTTTGCGCAACAACAGTGCGGCGCGCTGGTACCGGTGTTCCTGAAAATACAACTCGGACAACCGCCGCCAAACCTCCGGGAAAAAGGATTTGAACAAGAGCGCTTTCTGGTAGGAAACAATTGCCGAATCCGGCTGCTGAAGCATTTCGAACACTCGCCCCCTGGTGTAATGAAACTGGGCAAATTCGGGACGCAAAGAGATGGCGGTATCCAATTCTGCCCGTGCGGTTTCGAAACGACCTGCCTCAATAGAAGAAAGCGCTTTTTTATAAAAGAAAAACGCCGGTAGTTTCGGCTCCTGTGCCTCCGGCTGCACTGCACGATGACTGCAGGAAAAAATCAGAATGGTTACAAAGACCGTTAAAAAGAACTTACCGATATATCGCAGATTCACTTTACCCGTTCCGTCATAAAATGATATATTTGCCAACTCAAAGAGCCAAGCCAAACACCCAGAATTCCCGCCAAAACATCCGGCCAGATTATCATTTCTTTTTTGACTAAAATCGCAAATCCATAAAATATTCCGGGTAATAAGACGCTGAATAAAATTGTTTCTCGAACAAAAGGCGGTCGAAGTTTTCGCACGAACCACCCCAAAGATAGGATAAATCCCAGGGGTAAAAAAGCAAAAGTTTCCTTTAACAACGATATCAGAAAATTCAACCGGTTTATTTTCAACAAATAAAAAGGTGACCAGGAAAAACTCAACTGCAAGTATTTTTCGATAATTTCCCACTTGTGAACAGGATGAAACGGGAACAGGAAACGATTCGCCAGGTAGACCAGATAAATAATACTCACGAGGATAAAGTAAAGGTTGTGCTGCTGGGAATACCATTCGTGCAAATCGATTTTTGTCCCCGCTTTTGAAGCCAACCGGTGCGATTGAGACAACGCAAAGAGCACGCCAAACAGCATTCCGCTCCACGCCAGAAGAACATCACTAAGCGCATGATTCCTTTGCGGAAGCAGAAATTGGTAGACCTCCAGAATCACCGGCAAAACAAGCAAACCGGATACGATATAAAACCAGTGTTTTCCGAAGATATATTGCCGGTGGTAGCGGAAAATGCCGCTAAACAGAAAATATGTAAAACTTCCGTAGATGAGCAAATTTAAGAGCAATTCAGACCACAAGTATTCGATTGAAAACGGATGCGCCAGTAACTCATTCAATTGAGCGGTGACGGATTTCAGGGAAATGTTAAACGTGAATGGTCTGGTGAAAATAAAAATAAAGAAAAGCCCGGCAATAATCATCTCGGTTTTGCGGGCAAAAACGGCAAAAAGGACTGATTTTATTTTAGCATGAAACCGCAAATAGAGAACCAGGATAAACGCCGCACCCAGTACCGTCCCGGCGGTATTCATCAGCAAGTCGTTCACCGAAGGCTGGCGGTTGTAGGTAAATATTTGCAGAAACTCCACAAAGAAACTTACCGCAAAACCGCTGGCAATTACCTGAAGCCACTCCCGCAACAGCCAGTTTCGGTATTCCCTGAGAATTTTTCGTAATCCCAGCAAAATACCCAGGGGAAAAAAGAAAACGATATTGGCTATGGTATCGGAGTGTGACACCAACCGCCCATCGTCAAATAGCGGAATCCATTCTATCCGATGGAACCGCCTGGGAATAAAACTGATGTCAAACACAAATTTGAACGGTACTACCGTGGTAAATATGATGAAGAAAATGTAGCAGCCAACCAGAACTTCCACCCAGTGTGCAAGAAACCATCGGTAATATTTTTCCATAGACTCCACTCGTGAATCGCTACCGTTTATTATTTACCGGACTCCGGAGAACAATCTTCACCGGGGCAATTAATGATTAGACAATGTGACGCGGCAGTCCGGCTTGCTAAGCAGCTCCGAACAACAACCGCATCACCGTATCAACCGTTTGTTCGGTGGAAAGGTTTCCGGGAAATCCGGAAAATTCACGTGCAAGCTTAATATCACGGGAAAGGTTCATATTTTTCTGCGCCACCGTCATCACCCAGCCCAGAGAAGAAAACCGTTGCGCCAGGTAATTCTGTTCGGTCTGCCCCGGGGTGGGAACAAACAGCGTTTTTTTACCTAACTCCGCCAGTTCCATGACCGTGCTGTAGCCCGACCTGCTGACGATTAATTTGCTGCGATTGAGAAATTCCTCCATCCGGCGGCGGCTGAGATGCGGGTAAATGGTGAGCCCCGGCGCCGGGGTTTCTACTTCCCGCGCTTCCGGCTTCCCCAGAACCACCACTTTCTGCCCGGGAACTTCGCCGATTTGCCGCCGGACAATTTCCTCGAAAACACTGCGCTGCGGTTCCGGTCCCGAAATGGAAACCAGCACATCAATATCCTGCGGCGGATTGTTTTGCTTACGAACACTGGAAAGAATTCCGGGGAAATAATAGTTTGCCCCATGCCGCACCTGCGACAGCCGACCGCTGAATAAACCGCCGGCATTTTCTCTCACGTCCGGGACAATGACGCCGGTGTATTTTTGGTGGTACCGGCGGTTAAACCGGACGCCGATGAATTCAAAAGGGCGCAGGGCAAAAGGGGCGATAAACCGCAACTGGTGGGTGATAAAAAAGGACGGGATGGATTCGGAGTAGCAGCCATAGCGATGGTCGCTGATCACCAAATCGATTTGCTGCTGCCGGACAAACTCTGCCATCAGGCGGTGCTCCCGGCCTATCATTTTGAGCATCCGCGGCACCTGAACCAGCAGACCGGGCAGCGTTACCCCGCGGCGGGAATAGCTCAGGCGGTAATCGGGCAACTCCACAAACCCGGCAGAAGGGATTTCCTGCCGGAGAAAAATAAGTGCCCGACCGGAACTGCCGACAGTGACTTCACACCCCCGGGCAAAAAGTTCCCTGATGATGGGCAGGCTGCGGGTGGCGTGTCCCAGTCCCATGTTCAACACAGCAAAAAATACTTTGGGCGATTTTGAAATATTCATTCGGTTTTTCCTGCGACCCGGTATGCATCAAACGACCGGCAATGTAAAATCCCGGCTCAACATGATGCCGCCATCTATTTTTCAGCAAAAGGTACTGAATTAATCGGGTAAATAAAATAGGAATTGCGAAAGTGGAAATGGTGTGTGTGGAACTGGAAATTTGAAATTAGAAAATTGAAATTGGAAGCTGGATTTGGGGTGTTCGGATTTTTTCTGTTCTGAATTTGGGGGTTGGGAATTGGGATTTATTTGCTTTTTAGAATTTGATATTTGGAATTTTCTGCAAACAAACCGGGAAATATCTCACCGTTCAGGGTGCCCGGCCAACGGCAACCGGATACAAAATGTTGTTCCCCTGTTTTCCTCAGACGAGACTTCAATTTGTCCGCCGTGATGGGTAATGCTGCTGTAGACAATTGAAAGTCCCAAACCCATTCCCTTTCCGACCTGCTTGGTGGTAAAAAATGGATCGAAGATATTGGGCAAGTCTTTTTCCGGAATTCCGCAGCCGTTATCACTGATTTCGCAGAGCAGCCTTCCCTTGTCCTGCCGGTTGGTCACGGTAATCCGGCTGGCGCCGGCGTCCGCGGCGTTGTGGAACAAATTAAGCAGCGCCTGGTTCAATTCCGCTTTATTTCCCTCGATGGAAAAGGTATCTTCCGAATCAATCTCCAGCATCACCTTTTGCGAGACACGCTTACGAAACATCCTGCCCACATTTTCCAGATTTTCATTCCAATTAAATACCACCTTGCCGGATGCGGTCGATCCGGCAAAATTTTTCAAGTCTTCCACAATTTCCCGCGACCGCTGCGCGCCTTCGCGGATGCTGTCTATTAATTTCATTAAATCGGTTCGAATGTAATCCAATTCCAGTTCATTTTCCAAAGACTCCCGAAGCGATTCGGGAAGATTTGCCAGCGAGGTATTCAGCGCTTTTAATAATTTACGGGAATATTCTTCCAGGTGCGGAAGGTTACTATAAATAAAATTAATCGGATTATTAAACTCATGCATAAACCCGGCAATCAGGCGACCTAAACCAGCCATTTTCTCCGTCCTGATTAACTGTGCCTGGGTCTCTTTCAACTCGGCTATGGTTCTTCGCAATTCGCGGGTGCGTTCTTTCACCTTCTGTTCCAGGGAGCGATTAAGTTCCTCCACCTGCCGGTAAGCGAGGGAATTTCGCACCGCAATTCCCAGCAGGTTGGCAAACACCTGCAAAAACTCCACATCGGCTTCGGTAAACACATTGGTCAGGTGGCGGTTGTCCACGTAAATGGTACCGATCGCATCGCCCTTCACTAAAATCGGGACACAGATAAAAGAGAGTATTTCCAGCTCCTGGATGGTCTGGAACATGGAAAACCGGGAATCGTCCAGGGCATTTGTGCTGTAAAGCGGTTTATACTCGTTCATCACTTCGGAAACCACCGAGCGGCTGAACTTCAAGGCATTCTGTTCCGACTGATCGTCTATATTGTGAGAAATACGAATTTTCAGGCGGTTATTTTCCCGCATGATGATCACGGCATGTTCCGCTTTCAGCAAACCGGTAATCTGCCGGATGACTTCCTCAAACAGCCGGTCGGGATCGAGGATAGTATTCAGTTGCTGGCTCACCAGGTACAGCGCCTGCAAGCGATTTTTATTCAGTGCCAACAACGAATCGGCGTTTTTCTGCGCAGCAGGTCGATCCCGGCGCAACATC
Source organism: Candidatus Zhuqueibacterota bacterium 4484_188 (assembly GCA_002049825.1). Taxonomy (GTDB): domain Bacteria; phylum Calditrichota; class Calditrichia; order RBG-13-44-9; family RBG-13-44-9; genus 4484-188. The sequence goes on along the minus strand of MVCZ01000100.1, from coordinate 2,636 downwards.
TCATAGAGGTCGTCGAACGGATTGGTTTTGTGCATGATGTATTCGCCTGTTTGTAAATCGCTCGGTCAACGGGGAAATTTACCGGGGAACCGGAAAAAAATAACCGCTGCCGGCAAACACCCGCCTGTGAAAGTAAAAATGTTTCCCCGGATAAATCAAGGGTAATCTGAATGAGGGTGGTTTGCGCTGGCAATCGCTGAATGCCCTTATTTATAAGGATTTTTGTAAGCGAAAAAGGTGAAAAATGCCCCCCAACTGTCAAAGTCAAGCTGATGTTCCTGTTGGGGCAACACCCGAATGATCCGCAAAAAATCGCAACGCTTCTCTCCCAGCCAATCGCCGGAGAAATCGCTCCCTGAATCGCAATGAAACGACGGCTCGTTTTTACCTTTTTACGAAAAGATTCCTGAATTAAAGAAGATGTGAAGAAAATTTATTTCTCGACTTTGACAGTTGTTTTTCATAACTCATTGTTTTTCATGGGCGCAATTTTGCACTTTTGCGATGGTTGTCCACACAACCGGTTTTTATTCGAAAATAAGACAACGGCGAACGAAGCCGGGGTTATTTAACCGGTATGTGCAACAAATTCTTCCGGTGAAGTGACATTCTTCAAATGCTTGATATGCAGGATGTTTAATATTTTGCTGGCTAAAGAATGGTTTCTGGATTTCAGATAATAAACCTGGGCACCTAATTTTATCCGGGAAACTTCCAGTGAATTTAGCGCTTCTTTGATTCTCTCCGGAGAAGCCACTGCATTATTTGATGTGAGCCGCTTCTCCAAAGTCCGTTCCAATAGATTGGACGGGTGCGCATGGTTGATTTTAACACCCGAAATGCCCGTTCTATTTTCCACAACTGATGATAGACATCGATAACAGAACGTGCATCCAGATTGGTTTCGCTACTCTGAATACCGGCATACCCATCCCATTGAAGGTCTTCACGAATTCGTTGCTCATCCAAGCCCACAACCTGTGTTTCTCCCTGGGTGGCGATATAACGACGATACCCCTTTTTGTCGGAAGGCTTTTTATGGGAAGCAATCATCTTGCGGGCTTTCGCAATTTGCCGCTCCCGTTCTGACCGGTCCCTTTGCGCTCTGTCCGCTGACCAATAAATGATTAACTTGTCCTGTAGCTCATGGCCTTTGCCTCCGGCATCCTGATACCTAAATCGATGATCTGCGATTACCTGGTAGCGAAAAGCGGCTTTTCCTTCGGCTGTTTCTTCTACTACTTTATAACCGGCAGGGTCGAAAATCTGCTGTTTCAATGCTTGTGAAAAATTCTTTATCCGGGCACTGACAATATATTCATAGCCTGCCGATTTGATATGATGCAGATTCTCTTTACTATTAATCCCCTGGTCAGCAACAAAAATGAGACGACGAATGAAAAAACGCTCCTTTAATGCATCAAGCGCTTGCAAAAGAGTCTTGCCATCATTGGTATTTCCCGGGAAAAGATCAAAACCGATGGGATGACCCTCCATATCCAGCAGGAGCCCCATCACCACCTGAACCTCATTAAACTTGCCCGCCTTGCTAAAACCGAACTCCTTGAGTTCGTCAGCCCGTACACTCTCGAAATGATAGGTGGTCACATCGTAAAATACCACATCGATCTTCAGATTAAACAGATTCCTCTGCCGGCTGAAAATATGAGACTCAATCCGGGGTTTGCTATCTGCCAGAATATCCAAACAGCGATAGATGTGTTGTAGCGACACATCCCGGATATTCAAGTATTTGCCCTGGCGCCGGAACAGGGCTAATTTGCTGCGAGGTTCTAATAAGCGGTCGATGACCAGCAAATAAACCGTTTCCCACAGCTCATAGCTAATCTTTCGTGAAGCCCCGATTTGGGTGAATAGCGGGGTAAACTGATATTTATCCCACAACTTCTTATAAACAATGTCCCCATAACAGAGCCGCTCCAGTTCTTCCAGATCATCGATGATGGGAATGTCTTTGCCATCCAGATAGAGGAGTCGCTTTGCCAGGTTGGTCAGCTGTCCGCTTTGTTTAAGCAGGTCCAGCCGTCCTAAATTGGCAATGACTCGCTGCCGGGTTTTTCCGTCTTTGCGGTAGGATTCTACCAGTTTTAGATATTGGAATTCTTTTGATGTAACGACCTTAAAAAACATGTTGAAATATAACAACTTGTCCTTGTTATGTCAAGCATTATATGAAATATATAATGGATAAACAGCAAATAGTTGTCCACACAATTTGGGAAGACTCTGCGCTGGCAATCGCTGAATGCCCTTATTTATAAGGATTTTTGTAAGCGAAAAAGGTGAAAAATGCCCCCCAACTGTCAAAGTCAAGAAAAGAGAAGAAAAAATTAGAAGAAATGGAAGAAGCAAAAAAGAAATTGGAATCATTATCGGTAAAAGAAGAATGGATAGCTCCTTCAAAAGTTTTTGAGGCGGGTCTTTCAAAGATAGAAATGTTTGGCGTCGGCGGCATGGGTACTCGCGGTTTTGGCCGGGTACGCTGGGTAATAGACTCTTCCAAAACAAATTCACCGACTGCAGAAAATCAGGAGGGAAACAAAAATGGATAACAAAAGTCTGGATAAATTGGCGGGTGAGGTTGCATTGCAGATTTGCAATCCTGCGGTGGTGGA